>NZ_JBPBFH010000029.1:0-27689 GCF_050896295.1 Neisseria sp. SLRRB23 | reverse complement strand
CAGACTGCTTGGGTTTTATTAGGTTGCATAAACACATTGCCGAGACGGTCATGTAAACGCAGAGTAAACATGTTATTTGCTGCCTCTGAATTTGCCGCATAAACCACACTTTCTGTACGTGGTTTTACGTAAGTACACCACCCTGTTGGGCATTTACGCAATACTAATTCCTCAACGCCTTTTAAGTGGCGACGATAGAAAGTGGCATGGGCATCATTGTTTTGAGGGATATTAATAAGTTGTTTGCCATTTGCTTTTTTAAAGGAGCCATCGCCCACATCATAGATTTCAACTTCAAAATTCCCCTCCCAGCCTTTTTGAAATGTAAGGGTGTTTTTGGCTAGATTATCATCATCCGAGCTCAAATCTGCATAAAGCCCAAATATTCCATTGCCACTGACTTTATCTATAACTTTTAATCCTGCTCCTTTTTCTGCAAAGTAAACTTTACCCTCATTTAAGATTATTTTTTTTACTGAATTTTGTCCTATACTCCCTTTGACTTCCCATTCTGAGTGGGATTCTAAGCGAAAACTAAAATTCGGAATTATATTTGCAATATGAGATATACTACCAGAAAATTTACTCTTATTTTTACCGATAAATCCATAATTTTTTGGATGTGAATTACTACGATTTATATATTTGGCTTTATCTGTCATTTTAGTATTGTTTAGCTCAATCACCCTTTCGAAATCTTTTAGGGGAACTACATCAACAACATTAGATTCGTCCTCTAACAGGGATTCGGTATCAATAATAGAGTCATTGATAGTTACTTTAGATGGCCGCGTGTTGTTCTGAAGAGTATCGTTGCGTGTGCCTGCAGTCCATAGAAAAGATGACATAATAGCAGAACCATTTCCTCTCATAATTGAGCGATTAATATTTATGTCTGTATTATATTCATTCACCCGAACAATAGTCGGATGTGTTTTTGAGGAGTTATTTTCTAGTACTGAATCGTTAATAGTAAGCCGACCCCTCGTTTCATTTGTTAAACTATCGGAACCAGTAAGTAAGATAAGCGAAAGAGCTTCAGGAGAAATTAGCTTTGCATTGTTAATCGTAAAATCAAGTTTACCTACTCCGTGAAACACGGTCTTACGTCCTCCTATATAGGTTCCTCCATTAATTTCACCTTTAACAACTCGAATCACTCCGCCTTCTTTACTTTCAAGGACATGATCTTTATCGTTTTTAATAAAAACGCTTACTTTTTCTTTATTCTTATAATCAATTAATTGACCTTTTGATGTAATAGATACGTTGTTTAAGTGTAGCTCATGAGATTCATCACTCGTCGCTGAGAAGATAGCCTTAGTTTTGTCTTGTTCTTCACTAGTTAAGTGATAGTTTTCAATTTTAACGATGGATTTATTATCACCAAAACTCACTTGATTTGAACCATCAGCAAAGTTGATACGACCGGGTGCTGTTTTTTCTGCCTTTAATTCCAGCGTACCCCCATTTAAGCGGGCTAAATGCTCATTTGCGCCTAAATCTATATCAGACGCGCCATTAACAACCGCTGATTTTCCATTTTCTATCTTGAAAAGCAGATCATCTGCAACGTTATCTTGTTTTGATTTATGAATTGCCGCGTGCTCACCTTCAGTAATTTGAGGGATTTGCGATGCGCAAGAATAATTGTGGGATATTGCAAGAAAAGCCATTGCAATAGGTGAAAGTTTAGTTAAAATTTGCTTGCTTGCTTGCTTGCTTGCTTGCTTGCTTGCTTGCTTGCTTGCTTGTCAAATTGTTTCATTTTTTCTTCTTTTGTCTAGTGTTAAAAGGGACTTGATTTTAATACTGTTTTACACGGAATGCAAATACTTATGGGGGCTGGTAAAGGGGTAATCCGTACATAAGCATTTCTTTTTGGGGCCGTCCTAGAAACTCGATTTTACTAATTGTCTTAAAATGGAAATTTGAACTTTTATCTCACTGTTATTAAAACGCCATTCGAACTCCTTTAAATACAGCCCAAAATACTCTTTGGGAATGCCGTTAAACTTGCGTAAATGACGTTTTGCTTGGTTCCAAAAGTTCTTAATTCCATTAATATGGTTTTGTCGTTCAGCAAAATATGTGCTGTGATTGATACGAAAACGAAGTTTCAGCGAAGCTAAAATGGCTAAATTCGCTCACATCTAATACATCATAGCTACGATAACAATCCGTATAAACAATGCTGTCAGGTTTCACTTGTTCACGGATAATAGGAAATAAAGTAGCGGTTTGAGTATTCGGTACAGTAACCGTATGAACCTTACCATTTCGCTTCAAAAGACCGAATACGGCGACTTTACCGGCAGCACCGCGACCGCGTTTACCTTTGCGTTGTCCACCAAAATAACTTTCATCTGCTTCTACTTCGCCATCAAACATTTCCAAATGCGGACTGTTTTGATAAATCAGTAATCGTAAACGATGAAAATAATAGGCTACGGTATTTTTATTAACGCCTACTAACTCTGCTGCTGTTCTTGCAGTTACACCTGCGACAAATAGTTCAATGAATTTATTTTGTTTATACTGGCTTAAACGACTTTTCCTCATAGGGATAATTCTAACTTAATTTGAATTTCCCTAGTTATCTAGGACAGCCCCAAAGATTATCAATTTCTGTATATATTTGAAGGTGCTCTATTAAACTATACTTTGAAAAATGATGAATTCCATATCATCGTCCAGAATGTGGATTATCCGGATTTTCCTCAAGAAATTCCTACACCAAATTACACAGACTGGGTAAAAATTAAATTCAAGCAGTTCAGCTATCTGAAATTTATCTATGGATACGCTACGAAGAGCCAAGATAAAAAGATCAAAAATGTATTGGAGCTTGGCGAATTAAAGCAGGATGATGAAATCTTGGATTATGGAGGTACGCTGGAATTGATAGGCGGTAGGTATGATCTTCCGACCGGTTTTAGCATAGATATAGTTTGCCGGGAAATAGAGTTAGAATTTTTAGATCAGGAGAGTTTTAATTAAACAAGCCGTAGCTTGTTATGCTGCGCAGGCAACTTTATCGTATTTCCTTTTCGGTTGAAACCCCGCCCTTTAGGGCGGTAGAATCAGACTTTATTTGGGAGGGGCGTAACCCCTTCCGAATCAGGGCAACACATAGGGCGACGCTTTATGTGTCGTCCTGTGTGTTGAAACATTGATATGCCGATACGGAGCCTGTCGGCAAAATGCCGTCTGAACAATATCTTTTCAGACGGCATTTTGTATGGGGGTTAACGGTTGTTCAGCCCGAGTACGTCCTGCATATCGTACAAACCCGTTTTGCCGTTGACCCAAACTGCGGCGCGGACGGCACCGGCGGCAAAGGTCATGCGGCTGCTGGCTTTGTGGGTGATTTCCACGAGTTCGCCGTCGGTGGCGAAGAGGGCGGTGTGGTCGCCGACGATGTCGCCTGCGCGGACGGTGGCAAAACCGATGGTGGACGGATCGCGCGGACCGGTGTGGCCTTCGCGGCCGTAAACGGCGCATTGTTTGAGGTCTCGGCCGAGCGCGCCGGCGATGACTTCGCCCATACGCAGGGCGGTGCCGCTGGGGGCATCGACTTTGTGGCGGTGGTGGGCTTCGATGATTTCGATGTCGTAGCCTTCGTTGAGGACGCGGGCGACGGTGTCGAGGATGTGGAAGGTGAGGTTCACGCCGACGCTGAAGTTGGCGGCGAAGACAACGCCTGTTTTTTCGGCGGCAGCGCGGATGGCGGCTTTGCTCGCATCGTCGAAGCCTGTTGTGCCGATGATGATGCAGACACCTTTTTCCACGCATTTTTGCAGGTGTTTGAGGGTCGGCTCGGGGCGGGTAAAGTCGATGAGTACGTCGCTTTGTGCGAGAACGGCGTCAACGTCGTCTGAAATGGCGATGCCGGTTTTGAGTCCGACGGCGTAGCCGGCGTCCAGCCCGAGGGCTTCTGAGCCTGAGTGTTCGAGCGCACCGGAAAGGACGGTGTCGGGATGGTTGTTGACGGCTTCAACCAATACGCGCCCCATGCGGCCGTTGACGCCGGCGATGGCGATTTTGAGCGGTGTCATGTGTGTTCCTTATTGTTTGTCTGCGTTTTGTTTCGCGCGGAGGGCTTCGGCGGCATTTTGGAGGGCGTCGCCTTCGGCGCGGACAAGCACGCCGTTTTCAAAATAGACGGTCAGATTGCTGCGTTCTTTGATGATGCCGTTGCGGGAGGTGTTGAAGGTATAGTCCCAGCGGTCGGTATGGAATGCGTTGTGCAACATGGGGCTGCCGAGCAGTAGCAGGACTTGGTCTTTGGTCATGCCGGCGCGGAGGGAGACGACGGCACGGGGTTCGAGTTCGTTGCCCTGTATGATTTTGAGTTTGTACGAGGGGAACAGTGAAACGCGTTCGACGCTGCACGCGGTCAGGCTGAACAGGGCGGAAAGGACGAGTATGAGGGTTTTGTTCACGAGAGAACCTTTCTGTGCAAATCGGGATGTCTAGTGTAGTACTGCTTGAATATTTTATAAAAGCGAACGATAATCATACGCTTAAGCGGTATTTCACCCTGTCTGTGTCCGACTGCCCGTCTGCCGTTGCGGTTTTGTTATTGTAAACTGCTATGGCGTGATAGTGGGCAAGCAGGCTGAAATTGCGTATTATAGCGTCTATTATTTTACAGGGATATTGAATATTATGGAAAAATTCAGCAACATTGCGCAACTGAAAGACAGTGGACTGAAAGTTACCGGTCCGCGTTTGAAGATTTTGGATTTGTTCGAGACTCATGCTGAAGAGCATTTGAGTGCCGAGGATGTGTACCGTATTTTGTTGGAAGAGGGTGTGGAAATCGGTGTGGCAACGATTTACCGCGTGCTGACCCAGTTTGAGCAGGCGGGTATTCTGCAACGTCATCATTTTGAAACGGGCAAGGCGGTTTATGAGTTGGACAAGGGCGACCACCATGACCATATCGTCTGTGTGAAATGCGGCGAGGTAACGGAATTCCACAATCCCGAAATCGAAGCCCTGCAAGACAAAATCGCGGAAGAAAACGGCTACCGCATTGTTGATCACGCGCTGTATATGTACGGTGTGTGCAGCGGTTGCCAGACTAAGGGCAAACGTTAAAATCCGGACGGTTTGTTTTTTCAGACGGCATTCGTCATTTCGAATGCCGTCTGTGTTTTATGGAGGAGTGATATGGGCATTCCGTTGCTTGCGCCCGGAGATTATGCATTCCCCGATCCTGCCCGTGCATTGTCGGAGTACGAAGGGCTGGTCGGTGTGAGCAGGGATTTGGATGCGGGGAGGCTGCTCGAGGCGTATCGGAATGGCGTGTTTCCGTGGTTTTCCCGGGACGGGTGGTTTTTTTGGTATGCGGTCGGGCCCCGTGCGGTGGTGTTTCCCGACAGGCTGCACGTTCCGCGCTCGCTGGCGAAAACGCTGCGCAACGGCAGCTATCGGGTTGCGGTCAACGGCTGTTTTGCGGAAGTTGTCGCGCATTGTGCGGCAGCGGCGCGCCCGAATCAGGACGGTACTTGGATTGCGCCTGAGTTTCAGACGGCATACCTTAAGCTGCATGAAATGGGACACGCGCATTCTTTCGAGTGCCATTATCCCGATGAAAACGGTAGAACGAGGTTGGCGGGCGGGTTTTACGGCGTTCAGATCGGCAAGGTGTTTTATGGCGAATCGATGTTTGCGTTGCAACCGGATGCGTCGAAAATCGCGTTTGCCTGCGCCGTGCCGTTTCTCGCGTCTTTGGGCGTGGAACTGATAGACTGCCAGCAGGACACGGAACATATGCGCCGTTTCGGATCGGAATTGCTGCCGTTTGCGGATTTTGCCGCCCGGCTCCGAAGCCTGAATGCTGTACCTTTGAAAGAGGCGGTAGGCTGCTGCGAAGTGGCGTGCAACAGGCTGGGATAGCGGTTCTTGTGTGAAAATGCCGTCTGAAACTTGAAAACATCAGGTTTCAGACGGCATTTTGTTTGACGGGTTATTTGAGCGGGCGTACTTCAAGTCCGAACATGCGGCGTGCAGTGTTCAGCATTTGACAGCTGAATCCCCATTCGTTGTCATACCATGCGAAGACTTTAACCATGTTGCCGTCAACGACTTTGGTCAGCGTTGAGTCGAAGTGGCTGGCTTCGGTGGTGTGGTTGAAGTCCATGGAAACAAGCGGCAGGGTGTTGTAGCCCAAAACACCTTTGAGCTCGCCTTCTTCGGAGGCGGCTTTCAGCAGTGCGTTGATTTCTTCGGCTGTCGTGTCGCGTTCGGCCTGGAAGCTTAAATCGACCAGGGAAACGTTGACGGTCGGTACGCGGATGGCAAGCCCGTCGAGTTTGCCTTTCAATTCGGGCAGTACCAGTCCGACGGCTTTTGCCGCGCCGGTTTTGGTCGGAATCATGTTCTCTATGCCGCTGCGTGCCCGGCGGAGGTCTTTGTGGCGTACGTCGGTTACGGTCTGGTCGTTGGTCAGGGCATGGATGGTCGTCATCGCGCCTTTGACGATGCCGACGCTTGCGCTCAATACTTTGGCGACAGGGGCGAGGCAGTTGGTGGTGCAGGAGGCGTTGGAAACGACGGTCATGTCGTCGGTCAGGACGCCGTCGTTTACGCCGTAAACGACGGTCGCATCGATATCATCGCCGCCCGGTGCGGAAATGAGGACTTTTTTCGCGCCGCTTTCCAGATGTATTTTGGCTTTTTCTTTGCTGGTAAACGCGCCGGTACATTCCATGACCAAATCTACGCCGAGTTCTTTCCACGGCAGTTCGGCGGGATTTCGGGTGGAAAAGTAGGGAATTTTGTCGCCGTTGATGATGAGGTGGCTGCCGTCATGGGATACGTCGGCGTCAAAGCGGCCGTGCACGGTGTCGAATTTGGTGAGGTGGGCGTTGGTTTCAAGGCTGCCGCTGGCGTTGACGGCGACGATTTGGAGCTGGTCTTGGATTTTATAGTCGTAGATGGCGCGCAAAACCTGGCGGCCGATGCGTCCGTAGCCGTTGATGGCGACTTTGATGCCCATAGTATTGTCCTTTTGTGGGGTTGTGGTGAATTTGGGGGCAAATTATAGCAAATTCGTAGTAGTGTGT
The DNA here is from genome assembly GCF_050896295.1 of Neisseria sp. SLRRB23. Lineage (NCBI taxonomy): Bacteria > Pseudomonadati > Pseudomonadota > Betaproteobacteria > Neisseriales > Neisseriaceae > Neisseria > Neisseria sp. SLRRB23. The sequence continues at coordinate 20,613 of NZ_JBPBFH010000029.1, read as the reverse complement.
AATTAATATTTTATTGAAAACGGGTTGTGCCGCCGTAAGGACGGAAAGGTGCGGACGGTACGGATGCAGGGAGGCAAAGTTTAACGAAATGCCGTCTGAAATGAGTTCGGACGGCATGGAGGGGCATTATGGCGCGGTGTTTTGTGCGGCTTCCTGTTTGGCTTTGTATTGTTTGAGGTATTCCAAGGCGGCCGCTTTTTCGTTGTCGCTGCCGTATTTCATATCGCGTTGCGCCCGGCGCAGTTCGGCACGTTCGCGTGCTTCGGCAATTTGTTTGGCCTGATAGTCTTTCCGGTTGTCGGCGGCAACGAGCCGGTCTTGCTGGTTTTGTGCCTTTGCCATGGCTTTGGCGATGAGGTCGGCAGGGTTAAATGCTGTTTTTCCCGGTGTGTCGGGGGTTTGCCGGCGGGTGTTGCGGACGGCTGCTTCCCGTTCGGCAAGCATGGCTTTGCGTTCGGCTGTTTCCCGCCGTTTGCGTTCGTTATGCCTGAGATAACGCGTGCGGGCGTGTTCGGCAGCGGCAAAACGGCTGTCTGCGGACAGGCTGAAACGGCGTGCGCGCGGCAGGAAGGTATCGGNAACGGGCTGCATGTGGATGCAGTCGACGGGGCAGGGGGCGATGCAGAGTCCGCAGCCGGTACATTCGTCGGCGATGACGGTGTGCATGAATTTGCTCGCACCCATGATGGCATCGGTAGGGCAGGCGCGGATGCAGGCAGTGCAGCCGATACAGGCAGATTCGTCTATCCATGCCAGTGCCTTGGGTTGTTTTTTTGACGGTTCGGCAACAGGTTTGCCGAGCAGGGCGGAAATATCCCGAATGACGGCTTCTCCGCCCGGGGCGCAGAGGTTGTGCGCTTCGCCTTGCAGTATGGCTGCGGCATAGGGAAGGCAGCCTTCATAGCCGCATTCTCGGCATTGGGTTTGGGGAAGGAGGCGGTCGATGTCGTCGGCTGTGGTGGTCATGGCGTTAAATTGCGGAATCGGAAGGGGATATTTTAGCAGAATTGTGTGCCTCGCCCGTTTCGGATGATATGCGGTGTTTTGTTATAATGGAGTGGCGTGTGCTGTTTCAGACGGCATTTTGTCTGTTTTCCTGTTCGGACGGTCTATGAACGAATTTTCACTTGCTCCTATTGTGATTGTTTTGCTGGTGTCGGTCATTACGGTGATCCTGTGCCGTAAGTTTAACATTCCCTCCATGCTGGGCTACCTGCTGGTGGGCTTTTTGGCGGGACCCGGTATGCTCAGCCTGATTCCGAAAAGCCATGCGACGGATTATTTGGGGGAGATCGGGATTGTGTTCCTGATGTTCAGCATCGGTTTGGAGTTCTCACTGCCCAAGCTGAGGGCAATGAGGCGGCTGGTGTTCGGGCTGGGCGGTTTGCAGGTTGGCGTTACGATGCTGTCGGTAATGGGCATACTGATGCTGACGGGCGTGCCGTTCAATTGGGCATTCGCCGTATCGGGCGCGTTGGCGATGTCGTCTACGGCGATTGTGAGCCGGATTTTGTCGGAAAAGACGGAATTGGGGCAGCCGCACGGCCAGATGGTAATGGGCGTGTTGTTGATGCAGGATATTGCCGTTGTTCCACTGATGATTCTGATTCCTGCGTTGTCGGGGAATGGCGGGGAAGGCAGCCTGTGGGCGGCACTCGGCCTTGCCGGATTGAAAATGCTGATTACGCTGGGCGTATTATTCGTCGTCGGCAGCAAAGTCATGTCGCGATGGTTCAGGTTAGTTGCCAAACGCAAGTCGTCTGAACTGTTTATGATAAATGTCCTGCTGGTAACCTTGGGTGTGGCTTATCTGACTGAGCTGGAAGGTTTGTCTATGGCGTTGGGTGCATTCGTTGCCGGCATGCTGCTTTCGGAAACGGAATACCGTTTCCAGGTGGAGGACGACATCCGTCCGTTCCGCGACATCTTGCTCGGTTTCTTCTTTATTACGGTCGGTATGAAGCTGGATGTGCAGGCCTTGATCGGCGGCTGGCGTCAGGTATTGATGCTGTTGGTCATTTTGCTGATTTTGAAGGCGTTGGTTGTATTTGCCATTGCATTCAAAATGAGGCATTCGGTCGGCGACAGCCTCAAAACGGCTTTATATCTCGCGCAAGGCGGCGAGTTCGGCTTCGTGATGCTGGCCATTGCCGGGCAGCTTGATATGGTTTCGCCCGAATTGGAACAGGCGGCGACGGCGGCGGTTCTGCTGTCGATGATTATCGCCCCCTTTGTGTTGGGCAGCAGCGATGCGCTGGTAGGGCGTTTGGTCAAGTCAAGCTGGGATATGAAGTCGCTTGACCTGCACAGTATGTTGGTGGAAACCATGAGTAAGTCAGACCATGTGTTGGTTATCGGTTTTGGCAGGGGCGGGCAGACGGTCGGACGCGTGCTTGCCCAAGAGGGTATCCCGTATTTCGCACTTGATTTGGATATTGCGCGGGTGCAGGTTGCTAGAAGTGCTGGCGAGCCGGTATCGTTTGGTGATGCGAAACGCCGGGAAGTATTGGAAGCCGCCGGCTTGGGGCGCGCGAAAATGGTGGTGGTTACGCTCAACAATATGCACGAAACGCAACACGTTTTAGACAATGTGCTGTCCATGTATCCCAATATGCCCGTATATGTGCGCGCCACCAATGACGATTATGTGAAAACGTTTACCGATATGGGGGCGGAAGAAGCCGTGTCGGATACCAAAGAAACCGGACTCGTGCTGGCAGGCTATGCGATGTTAGGCAACGGCGCGTCGTACCGGCACGTCTATCAGACGATGGCAAATATCCGCCACAGCCGTTATGCCGCGTTGGAGGGTTTGTTTGTCGGTAGTGATGATGAGGCGGGATTCGGCGAAAATGGCGAAACCGTCCGCCACGCTTTTCCTTTGGCTGCAGAAGCATACGCCGTCGGCAAAACAGTCGGCACGCTTCCGATGGCGGCTTACGGCATCAAACTCTTGTTCGTCCGCCGCCGCACAGGCCGGATTGAAAACCCGGATGCCTCGTTTACATTGGAAGGCGGTGACGTGTTGGTGGTTGCAGGCAAAAAAGAAGAAATTATCTCTTTTGAAAACTGGAGTTTGCAGGGAATATAAATGAAATTCCGAAATAAGGCTTGCGCCATTTCCGGTTATTTGGTTTAATAACGCTTTCGCAAAATTCATGGGTGATTAGCTCAGTTGGTAGAGCGTCTGCCTTACAAGCAGAATGTCGGCGGTTCGACTCCGTCATCACCCACCAAGTTTCCTTTCATTGTTGTTAAACAGTGGATGCGCGGTGGTAGCTCAGTTGGTTAGAGTACCGGCCTGTCACGCCGGGGGTCGCGGGTTCGAGCCCCGTCCGCCGCGCCAAGTATTGAAAATACCGACCTTAAGGTCGGTTTTTTTTCGCCTGCCCGATTTGATGGGTTTGTCTGTTTTGGGTCTGTTTCGCCCGGATATTGCTGTTTTAATCTGGTTTTGTATCATTGGATGATATTTTCGATACGGATTCGGACAGTTGTTGCGTGCTGTTCTGATGTTGCTTACCTGTCGTATCAATGGGCAGTAGGATGCTTGCGGATTTTATGGCTTCCTTCTTGCCGTTTTGTGGGTTGAAATGTCGGCGGATATGTCGGATATTTTTGAAAATGCCGTCTGAAGGTTTTCAGACGGCATTTTTGTCAGGCGGTTTCGGGTTCGCGGATGGGGAGGTTGAGGAGGGCGGCGGTTCCGGCCAGCAGTGCGTCGGCATACCACATCCAGCCGTAGTCGCCGAATTGTGTAATCACAATGCCGCCGATGTATGAGCCGAGGAATCCGCCGATTTGGTGGCTGAGCATCGTCAGTCCGAACAGGGTGGCGAGGTAGCGCGTGCCGAAGAGTTTGCCGGTAATGGAGGCGGTCGGCGTGACGGTGGCGAGCCATGTGAATCCGAGTGCGGCGGCGAAAATATAGAAATTAAAGTCGGTCTTGGGCGAAAAAATGTAGATGAGTATCATCGCGGCGCGCGAGGTGTACAGTCCGAACAGGACGTATTTGCCCCGAACGCGGCTTGTGCACCAGCCTGAGAACACGCAACCGGCGATGTTTGCCAGTCCGATGATGGCAATGGATGTTGAGGCGACGGTGGCGGGCAGCCCGCAAAGTGCGATTTCGGTGGGCAGGTGGGTGACGAGGAAGGCGATGTGGAAGCCGCAGGCGAAAAAGCTCAGGTGTAGCAGGATGTAGCTTGGGGTTTTGAAGGCGGTTTTGACTGCTTCTCCGAGGCTTTGTCCGTGTGTGGCTTGGGTGTGTTGGGTATGGGCGGCGTTGTTGCCGCCGGCAAGCCACCATGAGACGGGCAGGATCAGCAGAGCGATTGCACCCCAAACATAAAATGTGCCCGTCCAGCCGACTTCGGGCAGGACGACGAGTCCTTGAACCAGCGGTGCGAACAGGAATTGTCCTGCCGAACCGCCTGCGTTGACCAGTCCGGATGCCAAGCCGCGTTTGTGTGCGGGGACTTGGGCGGCGACCTGTCCCATAATGATGGAGAAACCGCCTGAGCCTGTGCCGAATGCGAGCAGCAGCCCGACGGCAATCATCAGCCCCCAATAAGTCGGGATGTTGGGGGCAATCAGGCAGGCGCAGACGAGCAGGACGGCGCCGCCGCTTAATACCCTGAACGCGCCGAAACGGTCGGCAAGCGCGCCGGACAATGGTTGCGATATGCCCCACATCAGTTGGAAAACGGCGATGATGAGGCTGAATTGGGCAATGCTCAATTCGGTGGTGTTGACGACGGGTTGGACGAACAGTCCGAGCGTCATCCTCATGCCGATGGTAATCAGCAGGATAAATGCGGCGGCGGCAATGACCGTCCAGAGCTTGGGTGTTTTCGATGCGGTGTGCGTCATAATGTGTATTTTGAGTCGGTTAAGTTTGCGAATTTTAACAAACCGGATGATTCGGGCTAAATAATTCCTGATTCTTTGGATATAGCGCGAAGGTACGGGCAAATGCCGTCTGAAAGGTTGGAACTTGGACGGACAATAGAAAATGCCGTCTGAAACGGTTTCAGACGGCATTTCGATGTCGGCAGCAGTCGTGCGGAATCAGCCTTTGAAGCGTTTGAACACCAGCGTGCCGTTGGTGCCGCCAAAGCCGAAGGAGTTGGAAATGGCAACGTCGATTTCCGCGTCGCGCGCTTCGTTGGCGCAGTAGTCCAAATCGCAACCGGCTTCGATGTCTTGTTCGACAAGGTTGATGGTCGGTGGAACTTTGCCGTCATGTATCGCCAAAATGCTGTACACGGCCTCCACGCCGCCCGCCGCGCCGAGCAGGTGGCCGGTCATGGATTTGGTCGAGCTGACGACGGTTTTGTAAGCGTGTTCGCCGAACGCGCGTTTGAGGGCTTTGGTTTCGTTGGCATCGCCCAAGGGGGTGGACGTGCCGTGTGCGTTGACATAATCCACATCTTCGGGATTCAGTCCGGCATCTTTCAGCGCGCGGGTAACGGCGAGCGCAGGGCCTTCTTCGTTCGGCGCGGTAATGTGGTAGGCATCGGAACTCATCCCGAAGCCGACGATTTCGGCGTAGATTTTCGCACCGCGTTTTTTGGCGTGTTCCAATTCTTCCAACACCAATACGCCCGCGCCTTCGCCGATGACGAAGCCGTCACGGCCTTTGTCCCACGGACGGGAAGCGGCGGCGGGATCGTCGTTGCGGGTGGAGAGGGCTTTCATCGCGGCAAAACCGCCCACGCCCAAAGTGCTGATCGCGCCTTCGGCACCGCCTGCAATCATTACGTCAGCGTCGCCGTATTTAATCAGTCGGGCGGAGTCGCCGATGGAGTGGGCACCGGTGGTACAGGCGGAAACCATGCCGTAGCTGGGGCCGCGGTAGCCTTTGAGGATGGTTACATGACCTGAAATCAGGTTAATCAGCGAACCGGGAATGAAGAAAGGATTGATTTTGCGCGCGCCGCCTTCGATTACGGCTTTGCCTGTGGCCTCGATGCTGGGCAGTCCGCCGATGCCGGAACCGATGTTTACGCCGACACGGTCTTTATCGAGGTTTTCTACATCGTCCAAACCCGAATCGGCAATTGCCTGCAGTGCGGCGGCAATGCCGTAGTGGATAAATACGTCCATGCGGCGTGCTTCTTTTGCACTGATGTAATCGCCGATATTGAAATCGCGGACTTCGCCGGCGATTTGGCTGTTGATGTCGGATGCGTCAAAGCGGGTAATCTTGCCGATGCCGCTTTTGCCTGCGAGCAGGTTGTTCCATGCTTCTGCAACGCTGTTGCCGACAGGGGAAACTTGACCTAAGCCTGTAATGACTACTCTTCTCTGACTCATGATAATCTCGCTGTTGGTTGTCGGTGCGGCATATGGGGGTGTCGGACATATGCCGTCTGGAATTCCCGGCAGGTATTTAAACGGAGTTTAAGCAGTTTGCCATATAAGGGAAAAGCCTCTATTGCACGGTGCAGCAGAGGCTGTTGTGTCGGGCGATGACCGATTAGCCGTTGTGGGCGTTGATGTAGTCGATAGCCAGTTGGACTGTGGTGATTTTTTCAGCATCTTCGTCAGGGATTTCGCAACCGAAGGCTTCTTCCAGAGCCATAACCAGTTCTACGGTGTCCAGAGAGTCCGCGCCCAAGTCGTCTTGGAAGGAAGATTCGTTTTTCACGTCGGCTTCGTTTACGCCCAGTTGTTCAGCAACAATTTTCTTAACTTGTTGTTCGATGTTTGACATTTCAGTCGTTCCTTTATGCCTTGCGGCAGGTTGTTTAAGGGAAATAAATCGGTGGTATTGTACCGACTTTTAATAGAGTTTTCTATCTAATGCCTATTATATCAATATTTGCGGATTTGTACATTTTTGGGTGGTGCCGGTTTTAACGTTCAAATTTGATATGTATGCCGTGTCCGGCATGTGATTTCGGTTAAAATGGCAACATTTCCATCTGGAGCAGGAAGCCCGTTATGTATTCATTTGCCCGCCGTATCCTATTTGCGCTTGATGCCGAAAAGGCACACCATTTCACACTCAATGCCCTCAACACGGTTTATAAGCTCGGTCTGATTCCGGTAACCGACAACAAGGCTACCAAATCTGTCAGGCTGATGGGCATGGATTTGCCCAACCCTGTCGGACTTGCCGCAGGGCTCGATAAAAACGGCGAATACATAGATGCTTTGGTCGCGCTCGGCTTTGGTTTCATCGAAATCGGCACGGTAACGCCCAAACCGCAGCCCGGCAACCCGCAGCCGCGCCTCTTTCGCGTTCCCGAACACCAAGGCATCATTAACCGCATGGGTTTCAACAACCACGGTATCGACACCATGATACGCAACATCGAAAAAAGTAAATTCAGTGGCGTATTGGGCATCAACATCGGCAAAAACGCCGTAACACCTATCGAAAATGCTGCCGATGATTATTTAATCTGCCTCGAAAAAGCCTACGCGCACGCAAGTTACATTACCGTCAATATTTCCTCGCCCAACACTAAAAACCTTCGCGCGCTGCAAGGTGGCGACGAGTTGAGCGCATTGCTTGAGGCTTTGAAAAACAAACAGGCACAGCTTGCCTCTGTACACGGGAAATACATCCCGCTAGCCGTCAAAATCGCCCCCGATTTGGATGAAGCACAAATCGAAGACATCGCCCGCGTCGTCAAATCCGTCGAAATGGACGGCATCATCGCTACCAATACCACCATCGACAAATCAAGCCTCGGCAGCCATCCGCTCGCAGGCGAGCAGGGCGGTTTGAGCGGGCTGCCCGTTCATGAAAAAAGTAATCGGGTGTTGAAGCTGTTGGCAGACCATATCGACGGCAAGCTGCCGATTATCGGCGTAGGCGGCATCATGAACGGTAAGGATGCGGCAGAGAAAATCCGCTTGGGTGCAACTGCCGTCCAGGTGTACAGCGGATTGATATACAAAGGTCCGGCATTGGTCAAAGAATGTTTGAAGGCTTTGGCGCGATGACGCGTCCCGCACAAAATGCCGTCTGAACGCACGTTTTGCCGTTCAGACGGCATTTTCATTTCCTTTTTCCGCCTGCCGCCCTTTGAAAGTCCCTTACGCGCCGCCCTGTTTGAAACAAAGCAAACGCCCGCCGCGAACCGGACAATCTTGATACGCAGCCAAAGCAAGTCCGGCGGTAAGTTGTTAAATATATAAATAATTGATATAAAAAATAATTTTATGCCGTGGCGGACGACTTGGGAAAACGCAAAATATGAGCGGTGTTGAAATTCATGATGTGGAAAATAAGGATATGGCGGATAATCAAGAGATTTTATATTTAAGGATTCGATATGTTTAAGGACGAACTAAATGAATTTATCCGATTGATATCCGATCCAGAAAGTGAATTGGATGAATGGTATTTGAGTGATTTTAAAGATGAACATATATGGAAAATGCAAAGTTACGAAGCATTTTCATGTTTGCGTGAAGCAGTCCCCTATTTGTTTGCTTATCCCCGATACGGGTATGAACTGTTGGAGATAATTTCCGCGTTAAAAGAAACATCTGATACGACAGAATTATTTTATGAGCCAGGTATCGTGCCTTTGCTGATTGATTTATATAAAGAAGATAGTTATCTGATAAATATGGTCAAACGGATATTCAACTGTCGTTATGGCAAATTTTCTCCATCCGGATGAAAAAACGGATTGGAGAAATTTGGATGATTTATTCAATGAGTTGGTTTTAGAGGAATTGCAGGCTTCATTTATGGATTGGTATCCGACTGTTGAAGAGGCAATCAGCCGTCATTTGGAAGACTTTTCGTAACAGGCGTCAATCGAAAGGGGCAGAATGACGGGGCAGGCAAACTGATGCGTGAACACGGAGCAGGCAACCGGAGTAAAAAATGAACCTTGATTTAACCGCGCAAAAAGTCCGCCTTTCTTGGAAGGATATTCTGTGGGGATATGAGAGTAAATACTTGGGTTGGGCTGATGTAGTAGCTTATGCCCGAAAAATGACGTTTTCAGATCATGATGAACGCGTGTTCAAACTATCTTTAATTAATAAATCCAATATTCTTGAATTAAAGCCTGTTCTGGAAGATTTGGCTTCGGAAATGAGGGATTATTCCCCTAAAAATTGGCTGTACTTCCTCATAAATTAGCTATTCCATAGAAAAGAAGAATTTGAGGATCCTTTGGGGGAAGTTGAAAAAATTTATGCAGATTTTGATTACCCGGAAGAAATGGAATCATTTGTCAGATATATGCCGCCTAAAGACGGTTATATTCCTTCTGCCCACAGCTATGAAGAAAATATTGCCCGGCTGTATCTCAATTGGGCAAAATATTTGGGCAGATAAGGCAGGCCAGATTCAAATGCCGTCTGAAATGGGCTTTCAGACGGCATTTTGATTATCCCTTATAATTAGGTCATTTTTATTTTCTCATCAGCAGATACTATCATGGCAACCATTCACACCCTTCTCCTCGTTGACGGCTCTTCTTATCTCTACCGCGCTTATCACGCGATGGCGCAGTTGACTGCGCCTGACAGTGCGCCGACGGGTGCGCTTTATGGCGTGTTGAATATGTTGCGTCGTCTGCGCTCGGATTATGTGCACGATTATTGCGCGGTGGTGTTTGATGCAAAGGGCAAGAATTTCCGCCACGAGATGTTCCCCGACTATAAGGCGACGCGCCCGCCGATGCCGGACGATTTGCGCCCGCAGGCGGAAGCCTTGCCGGATTTGGTGCGCCTGATGGGCTGGCCGGTATTGGTGATTCCGCAGGTAGAAGCGGACGACGTTATCGGCACTTTGGCTAAGATGGCTAGCGAAGCAGGGTGGAACGTGGTGGTATCTACCGGCGATAAGGACATGGCGCAGTTGGTGAACGAGCGCGTAACGCTGGTGAACACGATGAGCGGCGAAACGCTGGATATTGAAGGCGTGAAGGAAAAATTCGGCGTGCGCCCCGACCAAATCCGCGATTATCTCGCGCTGATGGGCGACAAGGTGGACAATGTGCCGGGCGTGGAGAAGTGCGGCCCGAAAACGGCGGTGAAGTGGCTGGAAGCCTACGGCTCGCTGGCTGGTGTGATGGAACACGCTTCGGAAATCAAGGGCAAGGTCGGCGAAAACCTGCAAGCCGCGCTGCCCCAACTGCCGCTTTCGTATGATTTGGTAACGATTAAAACCGATGTGGACTTGCACACCGAGCTTTCAGACGGCCTCGAAAGCCTGCGCCGCACTTCGCCGAAATGGTCGCAGCTTGCGGTCGATTTCAAACGCTGGGGCTTCCGCACTTGGCTGAAAGAAGCGGAAAGCCGTATACACGAAGCGGCGGACGGCGATTTGTTCGGCAGCGATACGATAGGCGAACAGGCGGCGTTGGACATGGAAACGTCGTCTGAAAAAATCATAGAACATGCCCCAGCCCCNGAAAAGCTGGATTATCAAGNCGTTACCACCGAAGCGCAGTTTGCCGCCTTGTTGGACAAACTGGCGCAGGCGGACAAAATCGGCATCGATACGGAAACCACGTCATTAGACGCGATGAAGGCCTCGCTGGTCGGCATCAGCATTGCGTTCCAAGCAGGCGAAGCGGTTTACATCCCCGTAGGACACAGCCTGACTGCCGCCCCCGAACAACTTGATTTGCAAGACGTATTAGGCCGTCTGAAACCGCATTTGGAAAACCCCGCCCTGAAAAAAATCGGGCAAAACCTCAAATACGACCAACACGTTTTCGCCAATTACGGCATCACCCTGAACGGCATCGCCGGCGACGCCATGCTCGCTTCCTATATCATCGAGAGCCATCTCGGACACGGCTTGGACGAATTGTCCGAACGCTGGCTGGGCTTGGAAACCATTACCTACGAATCGTTGTGCGGTAAAGGCGCGAAGCAAATCAGTTTTGCCGATGTCGCCATCGGGCAGGCGACCGAATACGCCGCCCAAGACGCCGATTTCGCCCTGCGCCTCGAAGCGCACCTGCGCGCGCAAATGGATGTCAAACAGCTTGAAATGTATGAAAAAATGGAGTTGCCCGTCGCGCAGGTATTGTTTGAAATGGAACGCAACGGCGTGCAAATCGACCGCGCCGAACTCGCCCGCCAAAGCGCGGAACTCGGCACCGAGCTGATGAAACTCGAACAAGAAGCCTACGCAGTCGCAGGCCAGCCGTTCAACCTCAACTCGCCCAAACAGCTTCAAGAAATCCTGTTCGACAAAATGGGCATCCCCACCAAAGGCCTGAAAAAAACCGCCAAAGGCGGCATTTCTACCAACGAAGCTGTGCTCGAACAGCTCGCGCCCGACTACCCCCTGCCCAAAATCATCCTACAAAACCGCAGCCTGGCGAAACTCAAATCCACCTACACCGACAAACTGCCCGAAATGATTTCCCCCAAAGACGGCCGCGTGCATACTACCTACGCCCAAGCCGTCGCCATCACCGGCCGCCTCGCCAGCAACAACCCTAATCTGCAAAACATCCCCATCCGCACCGCCGAAGGCCGCCGCGTGCGCCGCGCCTTCACCGCACCGCAAGGCAGCGTCATCGTTTCCGCCGACTATTCCCAAATCGAGCTGCGCATCATGGCGCACCTCTCCGGCGACAAAACCCTCATCGCCGCGTTCCAAAACGGCGAAGACGTACACCGCCGCACCGCCGCCGAAGTATTCGGTATCGCCCCCGAAAACGTCTCGTCCGAACAACGCCGCTACGCCAAAACCATCAACTTCGGCCTCATTTACGGCATGGGCCAATACGGCCTCGCTAAATCATTGGGCATCGACAACATCTCCGCTAAAAACTTTATCGACCGCTACTTCGCCCGCTACCCCGGCGTCGCCGAATATATGCAGCGCACCAAAGAACAAGCCGCCGCCCAAGGCTTCGTTGAAACCCTATTCGGCCGCCGCCTCTACCTGCCCGACATCCGCAACAAAAACGCCAACGCCCGCGCCGGAGCCGAACGCGCCGCCATCAACGCCCCCATGCAGGGCACCGCCTCCGACCTCATCAAACGCGCCATGATAGACGTGCGAAACTGGCTTTCAGACGGCATCGGCAGCAAACTGGTCATGCAGGTGCATGACGAACTGGTGTTGGAAGTCCCCGAAGCCGAATTGGATTTAGTCAAAGAAAAACTGCCGCAGATTATGGCGAAAGTGGACGAAGGGATGTTGAAAGTGCCGCTGGTGGCTGAGGTTGGCGTGGGGATGAATTGGGAAGAGGCGCATTGAGATTGTTTGACCCTATCTTTCTTTCAATATAGAATTAATCTCAAAATTAAATTCTTGAGATAATAATTATGAGAAAAGTTGAAAAACCTATTAAAATCAATGAGTTGATGGAAAAATATATTACTCAATTCCATGAGGTAATGTCTGTTGATATGCCTGAATTTAATGAGGATTATATTCATTGGGATAAATTGCGGCGGTTATCTAAAGATACTGCCCTTAATGAGAAAAGATGGCTAAAACTTAAATTGGTTAGGCAGGGAACATCTCGCCGTATTAACTTAAAAGATAAGTTTGGATTAGATTTCAAGTTTAACATACCAAATAATTGCCACTCACTACTCCATCAAATTGATGAGTTAAGAGCTAGGTTAGTAAATTTTTATATGGATAAAGCAAATAAACATGAATTTTGGTCCGCTTCTTTAAAGTATGAAGAATCCATTTCCAGTTCACAGTTAGAAGGTGCTGCTACTACTAGAGCTGTTGCTTTACAAATGCTTGAAGAGGAAAGGGCTCCTCAAAGTAATGATGAGAAAATGATCTTGAATAATTACCTTTTAATGAAACAGGTAATTGAAAAAAAAGATTGTAAATTAGATATTGATTTAATTTTGAATTTTCATTTGACTGCAACGCAGGGGATAGATGATAAAAAAATATCTCCTGGAACGTTAAGAAATAAAGATGATGTTTATGTTAGTAATTATTACAATGAAGTTCTACATTTACCTCCCTCACATCATGAGTTGAGAGAAAGATTACAAAAGCTATGTGACTTTGCTAATTATGAACATATTGAAAAAGAATTTATTCATCCTATAATTAAAGCAATTATCTTGCATTTTATGGTGGGTTATGAACATCCTTTTTTTGATGGGAATGGTAGGACTGCAAGAGCATTGTTCTATTGGTTTGTAATGAAAAATAATTATAATGAATTTGAGTATATTTCTATTAGTAAACTTTTAAAATCAGCTCCTGCTAAATATGCAAAGGCCTATTTATTTACTGAGACGGATGATAATGATTTAACTTATTTTATTGAACATCAATTGTGTACAATAAAAAAAGCAATTGAAGAGTTATTTAAATTTCTCGATAGGAAACATAAAGAGTTTACAGAGACATTAACGTGGTTATCGAAAACATCTGTATATAATAGACTGAATTCTAAAGAAATTATTTTATTAAAGAGGGCTATCAAAAACCCGGGTAAGGTATTTACTGCAAAAGAAGTTAAAAATTTCTTAGGAATTACGGATAATACAGCGAGGAAATATTTAGAACATTTGGCTGAACACAAGATTCTATTGAAATCTACTTCTGATAAAACATCGATTTATATTGCTAGGCAAGATATAGTTAATCTATTAAATCAAAGAAAATAGTTATTAAAATATCAGAAAGGCGGCCGTAGGTCGGATACTTGTATCCGACTAAAGCCGCTGCCATCTCAAATAGCCGTCGGATTCGAGAATCCGACCTACTGAAACTGGGCATCGGGTGTAGGGTGTGTGCGGTACGTACGCACGCGGTGTTTGAAACCCCAAACCCATCCAAGGTCGTCTGAAAAACCCGTTACAGAGTTTTTCAGACGACCTTTATTCTTCCTGCCGACAGGCTACAATTACGGGTGCAGTTTCCTTCATGGATTCAATACGGCCCAGGTGCGCGGTTTTAAGGTCGTCTGAAATATGGACAGACTTGCCGCAAACCGAATAATATCCAAATTTCCAACCATCCTTTAACCATAAAAAAATCATGAATTTTAATCTTGAGAACCTCTCTTCATTTGTCGGCTGGGAACGTTTTGCCGAAACCGGCATGGCATTCGGTACCAACCTCGTTGCCGCGCTGGCGATTTTCTTTGTCGGCAGATGGATAGCCTCCCGCCTCGTTATTTTGATGAAAGCCGCGCTGACCCGCGCCAAAGTAGATAGGACGCTCGTCAGCTTTCTAGGCAACGTAGCCAATATCGGCCTGTTAATCCTGATTATTATTGCCGCGTTGGGCAAGTTGGGCATTCCGACCACGTCGGTTACCGCATTAATCGGCGGCGCGGGCTTGGCGGTGGCTTTGTCGCTGAAAGACCAACTGTCGAACTTTGCCGCCGGTGCGCTGATTATCCTGTTTCGTCCGTTTAAGGTTGGTGATTTCATCAAAGTCAACGGTTTCGAAGGTACCGTGAGCGAAATCAAAATGGTNCAGACCGCTCTGAACACGCTGGACAATGAAGAAGTCATCCTGCCCAACAGTATTGTCATGAGCAACAGCATCATCAACCGTTCCTCTAATCCGCTGTGCCGCGTACACGTGGTAGTGGGTGTAGATTATGCTTGTGATTTGAAGGCGGCTAAGGCAGCTGTTTTGAGGGCCGCCACCGAGCATCCTTTATATGTGCAGACACCCGGCAGGGAAGCGGCAGTACACATTACCAATTTGGGCGACAGCGCTATTGAGATTACGCTTTGGGCGTGGACGAACGAGGCCGATTTGGGCGCGTTCCGCTTCGGTTTGAACGAACAGGTGGTTGAAAACCTGCGTGCAGCACAAATCAATATACCCTTCCCGCAGCGCGATGTGCACATCATTACGCCGAAAGACTGAGGCTTTGATACGGGTAAGCTGAATTAAAACCTTATTCCGTATCCGGTATGCCCGTTAATCGGTAAAAAATGCCGTCTGAAACCTAAATCATCGGGTTTCAGACGGCATTTGCTATAATCGCGGCTGTTTTGAATTTTCGGGGGTTTTATGTCGGATAACGTTCCAACGATTGCGGCAGTCGCTACTGCACCAGGGCGCGGCGGCGTGGGCGTGATACGCATATCGGGGAAAAACCTGCTGCCGATGGCGCAGGCTTTGTGCGGGAAAACGCCCAAGCCACGCGTGGCAACTTATGCTGATTTTACGGACGTGGACGGACAGGCAATCGACAGCGGGCTTTTGCTGTTTTTTGCCGCACCGGCAAGTTTTACGGGCGAAGATGTCATCGAACTTCAGGGGCACGGCGGGCCGGTGGTGATGGATATGCTGCTGAACCGCTGTTTGGAACTGGGTGCGCGCCTTGCCGAGCCGGGCGAGTTTACCAAACGTGCGTTTTTAAACGACAAACTGGACTTGGCACAGGCGGAAGGCGTGGCGGATTTGATTGACGCATCCAGCCGTTCGGCGGCGCGTCTGGCGTTGCGCTCGCTCAAGGGCGATTTTTCGCGGCGGATACACGGTCTGGTCGAAGACTTGATTACCTTACGGATGCTGGTCGAAGCGACGCTGGATTTTCCCGAGGAAGACATTGATTTTCTCGAAGCGGCGGACGTACGCGGCAAACTGGACGGCTTGCGCCGCGCCGTGGATGATGTGCTTGCCAACGCGCAGCAGGGCGCGATTTTGCGCGAAGGTCTGAATGTCGTATTGGTCGGCGCGCCGAATGTCGGCAAATCCAGCCTGTTGAACGCGCTGGCGGGCGACGAAGTGGCGATTGTTACCGATATTGCGGGTACGACGCGCGACGCGGTCAGGGAACGTATCCTGATTGACGGCGTTCCGGTGCATATTGTCGATACGGCAGGTTTGCGCGAGACGGACGACGTGGTCGAACGCATCGGCATCGAACGCAGCCGCAAAGCCGTATCCGAAGCCGATGTCGCGCTGGTGTTGGTCGATCCGCGCGAAGGCGTGAACGACAAGACACGGGCGATTTTGGACGCGCTGCCGCCGGAGTTGAAACGCATCGAAATCCACAGCAAATCCGATTTGCATGCACACGCGGCAGGCGGGTTCGGTACGGGCGCGGAAACCGTCATCGCGCTGTCGGCGAAAACTGGCGACGGCTTGGACGCGCTGAAACGGACGCTGTTGCGCGAGGCCGGTTGGCAGGGCGAAAGTGAAGGGCTGTTTTTGGCGCGGACGCGGCACGTCAACGCACTCAAAGCGGCGCAGGAAGAATTGTCGCTGGCGGCATTGTGCGGCAACCATCAAATCGAGCTGTTTGCCGAACACTTGCGGCTGGCGCAGGTCGCGTGCGGCGAAATCACGGGGGAATTTACCGCAGATGATTTGCTCGGCGTGATTTTTTCGAGGTTTTGTATCGGAAAATAAACGGATCGAAAGCACCGTGGCGGTGTCCGGCTGAACATTCCGTTATCCCATAAAAACGGAAATCCGATTCGTTCGGTTTTGGTTTTTTGAATTTCGGGCAACGCTTGAATCTTCATTCCGCGCAGGCGGAAATTATCGGCGCGGTACGGCAACTTTTTTCGATATGAAAAGACCGTCATTTCTGTAAAAACAAAAAATCAAAAACAGAAAACTGAAATATCGTTATTCCCGCGCAGGCGGGAATCCAGCCTCGTCGGCACGGAAACTTATCGGGAAAACGGTTTCTTTAGATTTTACGTTCCGGATTCCCACTTTCGCGGGAATGACGGGATTAAAGTTTCAAAATTTATTCTAAATAACTGAAACTCAACGAAATTGATTCCCACTTTCGTGGGAATGACGAATTTTGGGTTTCTGTTTTTGGTTTTCTGTTCTTGTGGGAATGATGAAATTTTAAGTTTTAGGAATTTATCGGAAAAAACAGAAACCGCTCCGCCGTCATTCCCGCGCAGGCGGGAATCCAGCCCTGTCGGCATGGAAACTTATCGGGAAAACGGTTTCTTTAGATGTTACGTCCTAGATTCCCGCTTTCGCTGGAATGACAGGATTAAAGTTTCAAAATTTATTCTAAATAACTGAAACTCAGCGAACTAGATTCCCACTTTCGTGGGAATGACGTGGTGCAGGTTTCCGTGCGGATGGCTTCGTCATTCCCGCGCAGGCGGGAATCCAGGTTCGTTGAGTTTCAGTCATTTCCGATAAATTCTTGCAGCTTTGCGTTTCTAGATTCCCACTTCCGTGGGAATGACGGAGAGTTGCGGGATTGGGCTTGGTACAAGCCTGAAAGGGGGCGGCGGTGCGACCGTAAAAAATGCCGTCTGAAACCCAAATCATCGGGTTTCAGACGGCATTGGCACATCAGGAGCTTAGAACTTCGCTTCGATGGTGAAATTGTAGCTCCTGCCCGGCGAGGTAAAGCGTTGGATGCCGGCGTGGGTTTTGTTGTCAACGCGGTTGACCGTGCCGAACTCGCGGATGCTGCGTAAAGATTCCCAAGTGTAGTACTGCTTGTTGGTAATGTTGTACGCGGCGGCGCGGAGCGTAACCTGTTTGCCGATGTTGAGGTAGGCGGAAAGGTCGAACAGCATATAGGCCTTGCTGTGTTTGGCATAAGGCCACGGGTTGTTCAAGTCGTCGTTGCTGTGGACGGTGTCGGACGGCTTTTTGGCGGCGGTGCGCGTGGCGTAGGCGTTGATGCCCCAGCGTTTGGAAGGCGCGTCATAGCCCAGGCTGTAAACCGCCGTCCACGGCGAAAGCGCGTTGATGGGCGTTTCTTTGCCGTTGTTTTGCGTTGCCTTGCCCTTGATGTAGCTGACGTTGAGGCCGGTGTGCAGCCCTTTGGGCAAACCGATACTGTCGAGATTCCATGTACCGTTAAATTCCAAACCTTTTACCCATGCTGAGGAGCGGTTTTGGTTTTGCCAAACGGGCGAGCTGACCAATGCCGTGTTGTCTGAAAGCGGGGCGTAGGTGGGTTTGTTAGGGTCGTCTGACGAAACGCCCATATACGTCAATTCGATAAAGTCGCGGTATTTGGTTTTGAAGCCCGAGAGCTTGAAGTTGCCTGCTTTGCCGCTGCCCGCCAGACCCAATTCCCAGTTTTTGGCTTTTTCCGCTTTCAGTTTGGGGTTGGCTTTCAGGTAGAAATCGGGGTGTGGGAACAGCAGCCAGGTTTCGTCCGAAGTCGGTGCGCGGAAGCCGGTGCTGTATTTTGCCAACAAGTGCAGATGCTTGGTAAACCGCCAGTCGAACCCCGTGCCGTAGCTGAAGCCGGCGTGCGCGCGTTCCGAACCCAAATGGGGAATCTGCCCTCGGATGGCGGTGGTGTATTTCGGATCGTCTTTCGCGCTGCTGCTGTTTTTGTCGTAGCGTATGCCCGCATTCAGGCGGAAGCGGTCGTTGCCGCCCAAGTGAAACGCATTGTTCCAATAGGCAAATTTATATTTCGACCGGTTTTCGATCAGCATCGTGATTTTGGCTTGGTTGGAAGCGAGGATTTTGGGGGCGTACAGTTTTGCGAAATAACTGTAATCCGAGTTGGCATTGTCCCCTCTGCCGCCGCCCAAGCCGTATTGCGCCGCCCAAACGGCTTTGGAAAAGTCGAGTTGTTTTTCAAAATCGGCAGTCCATTGCGCGGTGTTTTGGCGGATATGCCGGAACGAATGGTAAACCTCGCCGTTGATGCCGTTTGTATCGTAATTTTTCGGGATGTCCCAAGTCCAAGTGTTCATATCGATGCGCTGCTTGTCGTAGCGCAGCTTGAGGCTGTCCCACGGGCCGTGTTCCAATTCGTTTTTGTATTCGACGCCGGAGCGGCGGCGGTAGCTCACGTCTTGGCGGTGGCGGTAGTCGCCCGTTGCGGGAGATGTGGTCGTACCCGTCCACAAATTAGACAGCTCGTTGGTAAAACGGTCGGTGCGGGAGTCTTCAAAAATCCAGCCAATGCGGTTGCGGTCGTTGAAATTGTAGCCCAGCTTGAACAAGGTGCTTTTGTTTACCCACTCTTGCGGGTCGGGTTGGGAGCGTGCAACCCCTGTGGCTACGTAATCCAGCCATTTGCTGGGTCCGGATACATCGGTCGGGTTATAGATATATCCGGCGTTTTTAATTTTGACATCGCCCTCGGTCGAGCGGTTTTTGGTTTCTTTGCCGAAGCGGCGGGTATAAACCAATAAGGCATCCAAACCAAAGAGCCTGCCGGAGGCGGTGATGCTGCTGAATCTTTGGCTGTTTTTGCCGACGCTGCCGCCCTTTATCCCCAAATGGTAGGGCTTGTCTTCGGAAACATAATCGCTTGCGGATTTGGTTTGGTAATTGACTGCGCCGCCCAATGCGCCGCTGCCGGATTTGAGCGAGTCCGCGCCTTTGGTGATGGTAACTTCGGAAAAGTTTTCCGGCTCGGAAGTGTTGCGGTTGGCGTTGAAGTTGCCGTACGCGCCGAACAATTCTTGGAAGGCTTCGGAAGAGCGGCTTTCCGCCTGCGCCAGCCCGTCAACGTTGATGGCGACGCGGTCTTTGTCCACGCCGCGTATGGTAAAGCCGTTAGAACCCGCCCTGCCGCCTTCGACGACGGAAATGCCGGGGTCGTAGCGCACCAGGTCGTGTTCGTCGTTGACCAAGAGCTTGTCTAAGGTTTTGCGGCGGATTTTTTCTTCGCCGAGTTTTTGGGTTTTGTGCGTGCCGGTAACGGTGATTTCGTTCAGCGTTTGGGCGGACTGCGGCGCGGGGTCTGCTGCAAAGGCGGGAAACGCTTGGGCGATGGCGGCGGCAGCCAATACGGGTTTGAAGGGAATGGGCATAAGAAAACCTTTTTAAAAGCGTATGGGTTATTGTTTTTTGAGATGTTCGGTATCTTGATTGGTTGTGTCTTCAAGTTGTTTCTCATAACTCACACCGCCGAATACGGTATCGAGGGAGCGGTCGCCGTCAAAGGTGATTTTGCCGCCTATACTGGTGTCGCTGCTGTAACTACTGTCGAACTTGCCAAAAAACTTGCCGTCCAAGTTGCCGGTTTGCCCGCCGGATGTGGCAGTGCCGGAAAAGGTCAGACCGTTAATCGTTGCTTCTTTAATTTCCACATCCGGCCCGTAATCGCTGTTGCCGAGGATTTTGCCTGCCAGTTTGTTGCTGTTGAAATTGGCGGTGATAAAGGAAAGGACGGGGGTGTTGGTAGGTGGACCCCAATAACCGCTTTTTGGTGGCGTATAAGAGGAAGTAACAAATTGCCCATTTCTGACGCGGATGCCCCAAACCTGATAAGTGATTTTGCCCTTGCCGGCGGTTTCGGGCGTGTCGTCGCTCCAGGAGTATGCCGGTTTCGGCGTTTTGCCGACGGGGAAGCCGCCGGTGAAGAGGTCGATTTCGCCGTTGGGACCTATCCACGCCCCGAATTTCATATAATCTTGTTTGGTGATTTCCGCATACGAAGTAGCCCCGGATTCGCTGCAACAGATAAAGATGCGGCTGCCGTCGGCAAGCCGCTGCCCTGCGTGGCGGTCGGGAATTTTGAAATCGGGGGAGGAGTAGCTGACGGTTATGGGGTCGGCGTAGGATGAAAGGGCGTATTGCGCGCCGCCGGGTGTTTGGAAGATGAATGCTTTTTCTTCTCTTTTGATGCCGTAACTTTCTACTTCATATTTCCGCTGCTGAATGGAAATGCCGGATGTGCTTCCGGTGTCGGCGGTGTTGATGTTTTCGATTTTGCTATTGTCGTCTGATAACTTTACCTCGCCGGTGGGCAGTGG
>NZ_JBPBFH010000028.1:0-29583 GCF_050896295.1 Neisseria sp. SLRRB23 | reverse complement strand
AAACGTGGCAGCTTACCGTCCACCAGAAGTCCGGCACGATGCGATACACCGACCAGTGTTCCGGTACTGTCGAACAGATCGACCAGGAAAAAGACGAAAATCACGCTGACCATGCGGAAGTAATTTTCTGCCGTTCCAGCAGCCACAGCCGCGAGCCGATACGGCGTGGCCGGAAGCTATCGCCCCACCAGCCGCGTTTGTCGCCGTCGCCGCCGGGCAGTACATCGTCGTTTTCGGCGCGGCGGTCGGTGCCAAGGCTCATCCATACTGCCGATTTAAGCCAATCCACCCCGGCAAACAACAGGCGGCAGCCGCCGTCTGCTTGAGGCATCAGTCCCAGCATAGTGCTTACTCCATTTGTTCGTTCGGCTGGTCGGTATTGCCGCCGCCGTCGTTTTCGTGGTGGGTGTGGCGGTTAAACAGCGCACGCATCCAGCCCATGCTAAATTTGCCGCCTTGGTCTTTCACGTCTTGGGCAAACACCGCCGATTTGGTGCCGTTTACTTCGCCGTCCAGCGTAATTTTCGGTGCTTTGATGGTAGCTGATGTTTTGGCATTAACCTCAAACACAGGGGTCTCTATCACGCATTTGTCTTTGTACAGCGTGATGTGGTGTCCCCATAGGTTGTAAACCGCCGCTTCGCCCTCGGCCAGATTGTTGCGGCGCGTGCCCTTGTGCTCGGCGCACAAGGCAATCGGGTGGTCGTGGTTTCCCGCCACAAATACCACCACCGCCTCGCTGCCCACCGGCGGATGTGCCGAAAAACCGAATGGCTGGAACAGCTCCACCTCGTCATGCACATCGCCCGCCTGCGCCTCCAGGGTAACGGTTTGCGTGCCGGCGGCATCGTTAATTAAATTTAAAATCGCGCGGCCGATCATGTTTTTCAGCGCCTGCATTATGATTTTCCTCTTTCAAAGTTTCCGGGTTTGTAATTGCCTTGCGCATCGGGTTTGATCACAAGCACATCGCCGGATACCGCGTTTTGCCCCTTACCCTGCCGCCCGCGTTTGCCGCCACTGCGGCCTTTACCGCGTGCGGGTTTGGCGGCGGTGTTGCGGTTGGCTTTTTCCGCTGCTTCGGGCGATGGCAGCAGCGCTTCCGGGCGGATTAGCTCGATTTTGGTTATCTCGCCCGAATCATCGTAGCCGTACTCGACCGCCGAAATCAGCAATTCGCCCTGTACTGCCAGCGTAGCCGCTTCCACTTGTGCCCGCTGGTTGATGTCCCACAGCTGGCCATTGTGCTGCGTCCAGCCCGCCACCGTGCAGGATAGCTGGGTGCTTTTCGCTTCGCGCACCTGCTTTTCCCATTCCGCCTGCCGCCGTGCCATCTCGGGCGTAGCCTGCCCGTCGGCGGATTTGGCAAACGGCCGGTGGCGCTTGATGGCCTCATCCTTAACTGACGAGCGCACATGAGCCGCCGCCTTGCCGTGGTCGTTGTCTTTGCCCGCCCGCTGGCCGGTGATGGTGTATTCTGAAAACCGCTCCGAATAATCGTAATCGGCCGTGCCGGATTTGATGTTGCCGCCTAAAACCAGCGGCGTAGCCGCCTGTTGTGCCCCGGCATGGGTCAAAACCAATGCGCCCCGTGCCTGTACCAGCAAAATACCGGCGATTTTCGCCGCCCGTTCCAAGGCTTTAAATACCGTTTCGCCCGGCTCGGTTTTAAACACCGCCAGCGGCTTGCCCGGCTCGGTCTCCAACACCACCTCGATACCAAACGGTGCACACAGCTCTTTAGCCAAGTCCAAAATCGACACATTACGCCATTGCTTCACGGCGGCGGCGCAATCCACCAAATCGCCGGTTTTATCCCGTCCGGCCACGGCAATGCTGTGGCTGCTGTCCGATACATCGAGCGTGGTTTTGTCGATATAACCCTTAATCACCACCTGCCCGGCCACCCGCACTTCGCACTCGTCGTTCGGGCGGATCGGCCAATGTATTGCCTCGCCGCCCACGTTTTCGGTGCACTCGATGTTAAATGCACCAGCGGCAGTGCCGATGCTACGGATGATGGATACGCTCGTCCAACCGCCGTACAAAACGCCGTTTACCAATAGCTCGATAGCCATTTACTGCTCCTTAATCCGACAACACCCGCAGCGGGCGCACCGGCATAAAGCCCGGATGCGCGACCGGGTTGTGCCGCAAAATCTCGCTACTGCGCCGCGCATCCCCGTGCAAGCGATAAGCCAATACCACCACCGGCAACGGGCGCTGCAGGGTGTAATCCACTAGGCGCGGCAGTTCGTTTTCCGTGTCCGGCAAAGCCTGCACGATAGCGGCGCGCAAATCCTGCGCCGCCGAAAATGCCGAATCCGGCAGCTGCGGCGCGAGCTCGTCTAACCACTCCAGCAGCGAGCGGCGCAGCGCCACCGCCTCATCCAGCGATTCAAACAGCGGGGCAGCGGCCGCCTTTGGTGCAATGCGGCTGGATGGTTGGTTGCTGCCGCCACCGAAATTGCCACCCGGCTGCGGCAGCTCGATATGCACATCATCCGGCCGCACAACCGCCGTGGCCGCAGCCGCATTCAGCGCCGCCGCCTCAAACAACACCTGCACCGCCTGCCGGTTGGATTCGGCACGCTGATACGGCGTAGGGTTGGCCGGCAGCCCGCGCGATACTTCGCGCTTCCCGCCGCGAAATGCGCGCGCCAGCCCCATAATGCCGCCCAACGGCTGGCTGAAGCTGCCGGTTAAATCGGTAAACAGTCCGATGATGCGGCTACCCAACACCGCCGGAGCAGCCGATAGCTCGCCCACCGCATCCAACAACTGCCGCACCTGCTGCAAAAACGGCGATTGTTTGGCCAAATCCAGCAGGCCGCCCACCGTGGTCAGTCGCTGGATGCGCTCGGTGAGCGCCTGCAGATTGTCGTGGCTTAAAAAATCCGGCAAGCCGTCCAAATCAAACCACTTACCGAAGGCTGCAGCCAGCTGCCCGTCCAGCGTATCCGCCGCATCCAACAGACTGCCTGCCGGGTCGGATTCCGCCGCCGGATAGCGGCTCTCGCCGGCTTCCACGAAGGTTAAATCAAACACCGCCATACCGCCGGCTTCGCCGCTCTCACTCACGCTTACCGCTGTGCATACCACGCGCAGCGCGCCGAAATAGGGGTGCACCAACTGGCCGGGTCCGGGTGCGTTGACCGCATCCAGCAGCGCATCACGCGCCTGCTGGTAGTCCTTGCCCACCACAAAGCCGCGCAGCGTAAAACCCCGCGCCTTCGCGCCGAGGTCTTCCACGTAGGGCTTGTCGCGGCCGGGGTATTCGTGCACCACCACCCGCCGACCCTGCTCGCTGCTGTGCGCTTCCACGCCGAATGCCGCCTGTTTAAAAGAGGCCGGCCGCAGCCTGTCTTTCCACGCCATTTTTTTGCTCCTAAGTTGCCAGGCTGTAACCTTGCTTAGTGCTCAACTGCACGCCGTTGCTGGCCCGAGCCTGCATCCGCGTGCCGCGCGGCACATTGCTGTGGTCAATATGTACAGCCACCTTATTCAGGTTTTGCGTTTTACCCACCAGCGCACCTGCAGGGCCCGTACCCGGAGCCGCCGCGCCATCGCCGCCACCGAACACCGAACGCACGGTGTTGCCCAGTGATTCCAGTTTATCCAATGCCCACTGCAACTTTTCGCGTATCCAGTCCCACACCCCGGCAATATAGCCTTTCAGTGCCTCAAAGCCGCCGCGCATCAGGTTCAGCGGCGAGAAGCCGGACAACACCCCGCCGATGGCGGAGAGTGCGGCAACAAAGGTTTGCCGGATTTGCGGCCACACCCCTTTCAGGTAGCTCCACACCGCCGTCATCGACTGGATCATCCAGCCTACAGGCGTAAAATTGAGAAATAAGTAGCCAAGCACCTCAAACGCCGAAGCGCACAGCTCCTTAATCAGTTCCCACGCCTCGGCAAACGCGCCCGACACCTCATCCCACAATCGGCTGAAATAGGCGCCGATGCCGTCCCAGTTGCGCCATATCACATATACCAAACCGGCAAACGCCACCACCAGCCCGATAATCCACGTAAGCGGATTAGCCAGCAGCGCGGCGGTAAAGCCCCAAATCGCAGGAAGCGCGCCGATTAAAGCCACTGCCAGCGAGCCTACCGCCCACGCCACATTCACAAACGCCGCTACCAGCGGCATAGCCAAAATGGTTGCCACAACCAGCATCGTATTGCCGAAACCGCCTAAGTAATCGTTGATTTCGTTGAATTTATCGTATAGCTTGGTGCCGAACTCCCACGCTTTTTCAAACGCGGTTACCAAGTTTTTACCGATGGTTTCGGCCAGTTTTTGCAGGCTGCCGTCTTGCGCCATCGCATCGATTTTTTCCAACAGGCCGCTTAGTTTATTTTTTAGATAGTCGAATACGCCAGAATCGGCGATCATCAGCTTAAAGCGCTCCCAGTTGTCCGAGAGGTTGGACATCATGCCAGCAAATGTGCCTGACAGCTTGTCCATCGCCCCACCGTATTTTTCGTTCCAAATGGTTTGCAGGGTGGCGCGGATTTGTTCGCGGTTGTTCTTGTCTGCCATTGCCCGCATCTGGCGCCCGTGTTTATCGGTGTATTCGTAGATGATGCGGTTAGTACCTTTAATGGCTTCCGCTTTAATCCCAAACTCTTTCAGGCGCTCGTTTTGCCCGGTCATGGCATCGGCAATCGCCTCCACCGTCTGCATCAGCGGCTTGCCCATACCGGCGGCGGTATCGCCCAGCGTGGTCAGCAGCCCGTCTTTAACCGGGTCGAGGCCGTAGGATTTGAGCTTCACAAAGGCTTCGTTCACTTCGCTCAATTCATAGGGTGTTTTTGTTGCGAACTCGCTTACCCACGCCATCGACTGCCTGGCTTTTTCGCTGCTGCCTTCGATGGTTTCCAGCACGCTACGGTAGCGCTCAAATTCGCTGGCCGTATCCACCACGCCCTTAACCATAAACGCCGCGCCAGCAGTCAGCACCGCGCCGGCCGCAGCATAATGTTTCAGGGTGGCAGTGGCCTGGCCAGTTGCCCGCGCTACCTGCGCCATCGCCCGCCCCACGCGCCCGTTGTTCAACGCGCCAAAGCGTTCGCGGATGGTACGCAGGGCGCGGCTGGCTCGGTCTTGTACGGTTACTTCTATCTCAGTTTTTGGCCTTGCCATTATTTACTCCAGGCATAAAAAACGCAGAGCGGCAGGCTCTGCGTTCGGTTGGATCGTCTGTTACGGGGTAATAGTCTTGATGTAGAGATATTGCAGCGACTTATCGGCATCCATGTGCGCGGACACCTCCAGCAAACTCGGGTAGTTATCCCAAGCCAGCCGCGCGGGCGCAGCCACAGTTGGCGGATTGCTCGGTAATCCAATCCACACAGGGGCAGTATAGGCATTATCGATACGCTTATCAGTTAGCGTGAGCCAGTCAGCCTTACCCTTAATATAGACAATTTCCCACTCTGCCGATGCGGCGGAGTAGCGGCAGCTTTTGCCGTATTTGTTGTTTTCGCAATCACCCTGCGGATGGCCCAGTATTTTTTCCACCGCCGCCTGCGGCCGTCCGGCAATATCCATTATCTGCCACACCGGTTTAATATCCGGCACAGGGGTAAAGGTTCGCTCGGCTTGCGCGGCGCTGGCGGATACTGGAGCGGAAGCCGCCACTGAAGCGGCGGCAGGTTCGGCAGGTTTTTCCGATCCGCCGCAGGCAGTCAGCAGCGCAATCAGTAATACGGGTAATACGGGTAAATATTTCATCGGGTTCTCCTTGTAAATAAGTCCCGTTATTTTACTCTTCCAGCTGTTCCCGAATCCAGCCCGCCCGCTCATACCACCATTGCAGCTCCTCGATGTCCAAGTCCAGCACATCGCCGGCGCTGCCCTTGAAGGTATAGGCCACTACTGCGGCGTAGTCTGCCCAGTCTGGCGGCCAGACAGCAAAAAACCCTGCATCTCCGCGCTCAACACAAAGGCATCGGCGCTGTCCATCTGCGCCAGCACGTTAGGCGGGATGTTGGTCAGTTTGCCCACCAGCGCAAACAGTGTTTTGGCATCCAAAATCAGGCTGTCCGGGCTGAATTTAATCTCCAAGCCCATCAAATCACGGCCGGTCGGGCGGCGGATGTCCAGTTCGCTGATTTCTTCGCGCCCGAACTGGATCGGGCTGCTCAACTGAATAATAAGTTTATCCATTTGCTTGTTTTCCTTTAGATTTCCTGCGCTTCGTATTTGCTCTCGAAGCGCACGCCGATATTGGCCTCTTCTGTGTTGCCCGTGCCCTCGCCGGCATACCAGGCATCGGAAAGCACCACGGTTTTGCCGCTGGCCAGTTGCAGGGTAACGGTGGCATTGTCGATGCTGGTTAAATCGGCCAGTTTCAAATCGGGGCGGTCGGTGATTTCGCCCTCGATAAACGGCGTTTGCGGGGTCTCTTTGTAACCGTGCACGCCGTCCGCGCCGATAATCGCCTCCCGCTTGCCTTTGCCTAAGTTGTAGGTAAAGTTGCCTTTGGCATCCAGCTGGTTGCCATTGACTTTGAAAAAAATCACGCCAGCACGGCGGTTTGATTTTGCCATGATATTTGCTCCAAACCCCGCAGGCTTTCAGGCAGCCTGCGGGGCGTTAGGGGTTAAACAATAAACGCAATCACGTTGCCGGTGATAATCCACGGGTTCACGAGGTCGGGCACCATGAATGTATCGAGGCGGGTTGGGTTGCCGATGTTGCGTTCGGCGTAGCTATCGGCGGTGAACTGGTCGATGTTTTCCACCAAACCCAATGCCTGCCAAATCTGCGCGCGCGCCACCATTTCGGCCTTCATGCCGGAGGGGGTCATAATCGGCTGGCCGGATGGGAATTTGTTGCCGTCATCCGCCAGCTTGTGCCGTGGATATTTTTGCTGAATGTAGGTGTCCCAGTCGTAGCGCAGATAGCTCAATGTCCACACCGTGTTAATCAGCAGATAGCTCTCATCGGCCTGACCTAGTTTGCCCACTTTGTAGGTGCTGATCAGCATATCGATCATCACCGCGCCGCCTGCGTTGGTGCGGTAGGTGGAGATACCGTTATACAGCAGCAGGTTGCGCTCCTGCAGGGTAAGCTGGGCGCTGTCGGCGGGCGGCAGGATGCCTTTGAGTTCCAAAGTTTGGAACGGGCGTGCCGGGTCGTTTTGTGCGGCAAACGCGGCCTGTGCGGCAGTCGCTGCAGCCAGCTGTACCGGCAAATTAGGCACACCGGGCAAACCGCCGATCACCGAAAACGGACTATTGCGGCCGTTGCCCAGCGTGGTGAGCCCGGCGTAGTTATCGGCCTTGGCGACAAACACCAAACCGCCGATGGCGCGCATCGGCCCCCAACGGGAAGCCAATTCATCCTCCACCGCCTTCAGGCTGGCGGCATCGGTAAACGGCATCACCATCACATCAAACTGTTTATCGCCCAGCCCGGCCAAGGCGGCGGACAAATCCGGCGTACCCGCGCCGCCGGCCATTGCGGTGATGGAAATAGTGAGGCCGGTTGGCGTTTGCTCGTCGCGCGGATAATAATTGAGCCGCAGGTCAATCTCGTTGCCAGGCAAGCCCTTGTTTTTGGCCGTCAGTGTTACTGCACCGGCATCTGCCTGCGCACTCACCGGCAAATCGGCGGCGGCATTCACGGCGGCAGCCAGCGCGGTAGCCACGGCAGCCGCGCCATCGTTGGCTTTGACTGCCAGCTTGACTGCCTGGCCGCCGATGTAGAGATACACCACGCCGCCATCCTGCACCGTGCCGGCAATCTGGATTTTGCCGCTGGCGGCCGAGCCGGAGGTGTTGGACAAAGGCAGGGCGAAGGTTTCGATGTCGCCGCCTTTGTTGTCAAACCAGCCTTTGGCCGCCCAATACATCAGGCTGCCCGCACCAAACATACCGGCAGCCTGCTCCAGGCGGGTAATCGGCACGGCCTTGCCTGCTTCCGCACTGCCGCCGGTGGCCGGTGCAATAAGCAAGGCGCGATAAGGCTTGATATTTGCGCCTTTTTTGGCCAGCTCGTTGTTAAATTCGGTGCGGCTGCCCGGCGCGCGCAGGGTGCCGGGAATCTCATTAAATGCAATCGTCATTTGTTAGCCTCTTTGTCTTTGCCGGCCACCGCCTCTACTTCGCCCGCATTCAGGCGGCGCAGCCAGTAGTTGTTTTTTTCCACCTGCGCGCCGTCTTTCGGCAGCGGCTCGCCGGTGGCCGGGTCGGTGATTAGGTAATCGCCAACCGGTCGCACATAAAACGTAGTCATAAAAGCCCCTTTCAGCTTTTCGGGATGTTGTCTTCGGCATCAATCTCGGGATTGCTGCCATACAGTTGCCAGTGCGTGGCCACCTGTGCCTCGGTGATCAGCTGCGGGCCGATATGCGCCTGCGGGTGGTGGTTTTCATCGCCCACATAATCGCCGGCCTGCTCATACCACACCGCCTGCCACAGCTGGGTGTAAAACACGCTCACGTATTCGCCTTGGTCTTCGGCCTCGATGGTGAGCGACAGCGGCAGCAAATCCTCGCCCAGCTCGCCGCCGAGTGTGGGGTTGGCATAAAACAGTTTTTCCGCCAGCGCGGTCATTTCCTCCGCCACGTCTTCGGTTTTTTCGTTGCCCTGCACAATACAGGTAACGGCCAGCTGTGCTTCGTGCCGCAATTCCAGCGGTGCGGCGTTAAATACGCTGCTGCTGCGGGATGCCACCGATACCACCACGCACGGCAGTTTGTTTTGCGCTGGCGCCACCCAACGATAGGGATACACCCGTCTAAACTTGGTACGCAGCAGCGCCACGGCGGCGGCGCGGATGTCAGTAAGTTGGTGCCGGCTCATTTTTCGCCCTCAACTGTAAAACGGTGATGCCGGTGCCGTCGGCCTGCACTTCGGCTACCCGGTAGGCAACGCCCCGCACCTGTATTTCCGCTTCCGCCACCGTGTCCGGCAGCTCGGCGGAAAGGCAGATTAAATACGGGTCGGCATTGCCAGCCGAGATGCCGTAGCCGTTATCTGCGGCGTATTCGCGGTCGAAAATGCAGCGCACCTGCTGCCCGTCGAGCAGCGCGGTTTCGCCGAAGTCGGCGGGATTGGTAAACACCCCAAACGGCTCCTTAAACACCGTTGGCACCCGTTTCACCTGAACCTTCTCCGCCGCCGCCCTGACCGCCGGTCAAATCATCGTCAATGTCGCCATCGTCGTCATCGCCGCCGTCAGTTTGCGCCGTGCCGTCGGATTCTGCCGACCATTCAGCCGCCCAGCCTTCACGGATATAGGCCGCCGCCTGTTCTTCATCCACCGAATACTTCTTACCGACAAAGAAACCTTTGCCGTCGTCAAAAAAACTGCGCAGCGGTGTAATCTTGATTTTTGCCATTTTTAATACTCCAAATATTTAGGCCGTCTGTTGCTCAGACGGCCTGCGGTTAGATGGTTATGCTGCCACGATGTCTTTAATGGCGGCAAAGGATTCGACATGACGGACGGCAATATCCACATCTTGCAACGTGGTGATGCGTACCGCGCCCGTAGTAGACTTGGTGTACGGGTCAACAATCACATCCAAAACGCCCCAGTGCGCAATCATCAGATCAGACCAGTTACCAAAAATCAGCGGGCTGCATTTGTTGTTCGCCGTGCCTTTGGTCAGGTTGGACGGAATTTGGTTTGATACCGCGCAACGGTAGCCGTTCAACGGCGTTGCGCCGTCCTGCCAAATGTAGCCGGACACGCCGTCGGCCTTCAGCTTGGTTTTCAGCAGGCCGCGCACGCGGGCATTGGTGATGTAGGCTAAATCGCCGATGTCGGCATTGGCGGCGGCAATGGCACTTTCCAAAGCGACGATATGCTTCCATTCGGGCGCACCGCCGTTCGCACCGATTTCCACCGCGCCGATGCCGGCAGTGTTCAGGATGCCGGTCGGTTCGTTGCCGGTACCTTTGCCGTTGATGGCCGCCAAATCGATACCCAGCATCATGGCTTTCAACAATTCGCTGCGGGCGAACTGTTCGGCAGACAGCGAAGACTGCAAAATAAATTTGCGGCTCAATTCGGTATTGGCGGTAACGGTTTTCGGTTTCAGGCTCATTTGTCCGAAAGTGGCGTTCGATTCGGACGCGCTGCCGTTTTCATCCACCCATTGAACGGTGTTGCCGGTCAGGTGTTTCGGAATGGTGATGTCGCCGACCAAGCCGTCCAATACGGTCGCACCCAACTGGGCAACAGCAAGTCGGTTGCGCAACAGTTCGATGAACATGTCTTCGCGGAAGTCGTTTTCGATGACGTTGCCGCCGTTTGCCGCATTGCCTTTGCTGTAAGCGCGGGCAATCAAATCAGTCGGCACAAAGAAGCCTGCCGCTGCGCGACCATGTCGTTTTTCCAACTCTTCCGACACTTCTCGTTCCAAGCCCGCTTTGTCCCATTTGCCGGTTGCGGCGGCAGACATGGCGCGCAGAAGAGAAAATTCACGCTGTTCCTTATCTGTCATGCCGATTTCACCGGCGGTAACGGTCGGCTTCGTCTGCATGTTTGCCATGATGGCGGCGCGTAATTGGGCTTCACCGCCACCCTCTTTAATAACCTTTTCGGCGGCTTCGATACCGCCGTGGGCGGAGTAACTGCGACCAATGGCCAGCAGTTCGGAAACGCGGGCGCGTTCGTTCTGCATACCGCGTTCGGCAGTGTTGTTGGTATCGGTTGCTGCGACGGCAGGGATTGAAGCAGTGGGAGTTTCCACCGCGGCGGGAATTTGATTTTTATCCATGTTTCGATTTCCTTTTTCAGGGGTTGGGTTTACAGGGTTTTCAATAAATGGTTCCGCCGATCTGCCGACACCTACTGTCGGGTCGGCCGGAACGGTTACAAAGCTGATTTCATACGGCATCCAGCGGGTAACGATGTAACGGTAGTCCTCATCGTCTGCATCGGGATTGTCCAATACCATGTCTTCCACGCGGTAGCCGACGCTGATATGGCGTAGGATGCCGTCTTGCACGTCTTGGAATTTTTCCGCCGCTTTTGCGCCGTTGCCAAAGCGTACCAAGGCACGGCCGCGCTTGTCGGTATCAATCCAAGCACGTTCGATGACGCCGATTTGGTCGCTCCAGCCATGATTGAACAGCACCGCGCCGCCGTCGTTCAGACGGCTTAAGTCAACGGCACCCGCCGCATGACTTAATACCTCTGCGCCGAACCAACGTTCTACCGGCTCTTCGCTGGAAAACGCCACTTCGACCGTTCGTTTTTCAACATTCACGCTTTCACGCTGAAACACGGCAAAGCGGCTCATTTGCTGCATTTGCGCCTTATCAGGCTTTATTTTCTTCATTCGGGTCATCCTCCGATTCTGGTTCTGCCGCCACAGAGGGCGGTTTGACATCGGCAGCGATTCCCTTCGCCGCCAAAATTTGGTTTTCCTGTTCGATTTGGGCGATTACATCCTCAAAATCTAAGCCCATTTCCGTACAAATATCACGACGGGATTTAACCGACAGTGCCACCGCTTCTTTATGCGCGTTAATATCTTTCAGCGGGTCAACCCACGACCAGCGGCGCCCCTGCCAGTTGCAGGCCTTGAACTTGTCCAGCTTGCCGGCAGGCAGCGATTTGCCGGACGGCATCTTGATTGCGCCCATTAGCAACGCCGCCTCAATCCAGCGGTCGAATACGTCATACAAGAACGCTTCGGCAAACCAGTTTTGCAACGTCATCCATGTGTCGCGCTCCTCCAGCGTCCCGCTGCGGATACTGGAAAAGTTCACGCCCTCAAGGTCGTTCGCCAAGCTGTGATAAGCCACGTTCAAACCGCTGGCGATACCGCGCAGGCTGGCTTTAACGAATGCGTCGTAATTGGCGTGCGGGTAATCCGGGTCGAACGGCGTAAAGTCGTAACCCTGCGGCAGTTCGTGAAATGTGCCCGGCTCGACCGAATCGATTAAATCGATGCTGCCGCGCCCGTTATCGACCTCTTGCCCGTCAATCGGCGGCATGAAGTTGTCGGCGTCTTCCGTCTGTTTGAAAAAGCCCATTTTCGATGCGCCGACACGGGCGGCGATAATGGCCGCTTCCTGATAGCCCGACAGGTTTTGCAGACCGATGATGGACGAAGCCACCCACGGAAAGCCGCGCCGCTGCTCTGGGCGGTCATGCAGGAAAATATGGCTGATTTGCTCCGCCGGCACCCGTTCGCGTAAATTGCCCGTACCCGTCTGTCCGTATGATTCGCCCGGATGTGCCGTCCGCAGCCAGTACGCCACAGGACGGGAATAGCTGTTTAACTCGACACCCATGCGCACGGCGTTACGCCCGTTTTGCTGCGGAACGTTGTATCCCGTATCCAAACGGTCAATATCCAGCACCTGCAACGCATAGCCGTAATCATTGTCAAACCCTGAAATATGACGAATCAGCACTTCGCCGTCCCGCGCCACGCCGCGAATCAGCAGCCGTTGCAGGTCGGTAAAAGACATCTGGCCGGTAACGTCGCACACACCGCGCCGCGCCCAGCGGGAAAACGCTGCTTCGATGGCCTTGTTCGCCAAGGCATCGGGCTTTTCGGCGTTATCCAGCAAAACACGCATTTGCAGGGCAAAACCGTCGCGCCCGATAACGTTGCTTTCGACCATGTTCAAAAACTTGCGCATATAGTCGTTGTCGCGCGCAAGGCTGCGGGCGCGGGCGCGCAGGCGGTCAAGGTCTGACCGCGCCAAAGCGTCCGCCGACCAGTTTTGCGGCTGCCACGAAGCCAGCGACCCGACCGGACGCGCTCCGGCAAAGTTGCGGCGGGCTGTTTTCGGGACGGCTTCCCGCCTGCCGAACAAACGCGCAAAAAAACCGCGCTTTTGCGGCGCGGCATTTGATTGTTTTGCCATAGCTCATCCTAAAATCGCGTGATGATACGGCCTGAACGGCGCGGAGAAATACCTGCCGCCGCTTCCAGCCGCTTGATTTCCTGCTGCCAGAACCGTATCTGCTTCAACAAATCGGCAAGGCTGGAAAATTCCATTTCGCGGTCTTTGATTTTGTACCGCTTGGTCATGCCCCTGCCTGCCGCATGTTCCTTGTATGCCTTCCGAAGGCTGTTCAGAATTTCTCGTGCTTCTTCAAGCTCTACCGCATAGTCATTACCGTTCATTTTCAGACGGCCTCTTTTGCATAAAATTTACTGATGCCTTCCTCGAAACGCTCTTCCACCCAGCCTTTCTCAATCAGCGTATCAATATCGCGACGGGCAAAAATCCAGCCGCTCCATTTCTGCTTTCCATATACCTCATTAGCGACACCGGTCGATGTGCAACCCGGATACGTCCGAATGTGTGATAGAACCTGTTCTTTTTCGTTCATAGTCAATACCGTAAAAAGCCGTCTGAATTTCAGACGGCCTGAATCAATAATTGGTAACGAAGTTACCGCCCTTACGCCGCCTGTTTGCCGCAAAACCGCCGCCATTGTCGGCCTTCGGTTTTCCCTGCACCTGTTCGGCGGGTTTCGGCTCGGCAAACAATTCCGACTGCAACAGCGCGTTTTCGTATAACGCCCATTTTGCCGCTGACATGGTATGCGTGCCGACCGAGCGGGCGGCATGCAGGGCATAGACTTCGCAGTCCAACGCCTCGTTTCGTACGCCGACTTTCTTCTGCCAAACCTTTTTGTGCTTGTTCATGCGGCTGGGTACTTTGACTTCGCTCAACAACTGGCCGCAGTAATCGGCGCGGACATCTTTGTAAAAGTGCATCCGTCCTGCACCGCTTCCTTCCAGATTGATGCGCGCGTGCTCGTCTATCAGCAAGTCTTTCGCACGCGATACGCCGACGCTGTACACCTGCACGCCGAATTTGTCGGCCTTGGTGTTTTTGTGCTTCAAGTCAATCGCCCGCGCCCGACTGAAAATCTCTTTATCGGGGCTGGTGCTGCCCTTGACCGCCATCACATTCACCGCTTTTACGCCACGACAGCCGCGTACAAAGTGATACACCGCGTCGGAGGTATTACCGTCCGAACTGTCTATCGATACCGCCGCAATCTTCATTCCCGCGCCGGTTTCGTGTTTGTAGGCCGTCTGAAAAATCATCTCGGCCAGTTTGCGCCACACGTCGGATTTGACGTCCACCGTGTTGCCGTGGATTTCGCCCCACCAAACCAGCCAGCTTTCCTCGCCGCGCCCCCATGCGCGGATGATGACGGCCAGCCGGTCATGTTGCACGTCCACGCCCATAGTCAGAATCAGACCGCCGCGCGGAACGGTGTTTTCGGCGTAGTCTTCGCCGCGTTCTGCCAGGTCGTCTTCCTTTACACCGTCGTTGGTCATCTCAAACGGAATGCCGATAGACGAATTGACGAAGGCAATCATCGGCGATATATCGCCGTTGTCCGCTTCGTATTGCGCGGTCAACCATTTTTTCATCAGTTCGGAAAACACACTGCCGGGGAACGGGCTGTATAGCTCGTTCAGGTAAAAACCTGCCGTGCCGTGAAACGGCGCGGTCGCCTGCCACCAACCGCGACGCACATTACGGTTTTTCTGCATGTCGTTCCACACCGCGCCGCAGTTCGGGCAGGTGTAATGCGCCGTTTCCGGCAGCTTTTTGCCGAAAACAGGATGGTTGCCGTTCGGGTCTTCATCGCAGGAAAGGTAATCGAAGCTCAACACATGGGCTTCGCCGCATTCATGGCACGGCACCATGCCGACACGCTTGTCCGACAACTCCATTTCGGCGGCGATTGTCGAGACGCCCGCAATAGTCGGCGTACCGCCTAATACGATTTTCGGTCGGCGGTAGGTTTTGGTGCGCTCCTTCGCCAGCTTGATACTGTCGCCCTGACCGCGCAGGTTCAGGTTACAGTCGTCCGGCTCCTCCACGCACACAATCGGCACCGGCGACGATTTCACACTGGCAGGGCTGTTACTGCCCACCAGCTTCAGAAAACCGCCGGGGAATTTCTTAAACAACTGCCGCTGCCCTTGCGCACGGATACGGGTATCGACTTTCTCGCGCAAGGCGGGGGTCGCTTCGACCATCGGAACGAATTTTTCGTCCATGTACTCTTTAGCCGCCCCCTCTTTCGGGAACAGAACCAGTATCGGACTGGGCTCGGTATCGATGGATTTGCCCAAAAAGTTACCCAGCACACCCGAAGTCCACGCCACTTGCGCCGATTTCTGGCAAACAACCACTTGCACGGACGGGTCGTCCAGCGCATCAAGCGGGCTGTTTTCCCATGCCAGATACGGCGTTACGTCCAAAACGTATTTGCCCGGTCGGGCGGCCTCTATGCCGGAAAGATAGCGGTACTTGTTCGCCCAGTCGCGGGTTTTAATTTTACGCGGCGGTGCCCATTTCCGGCACGTCTGCCGCAACACCCGCGCCACCGTTTCAGCCATCCGTGCCTGCATATCCGCCATTGTCGTCTGCATCGTCTTCCGCTCCATAATTCGCCAGCTTTTCCAACGCTTTGTTTATATGCGAAGCAATAGCATCAGGATCGATTTCCACCCCTGCTGTCGCACTCAACTCTATCGCCAACTGCTCCGGCAAAGTGAGAAACTCCGTGCGTGCCGCCAAAATATGGTCAGCCCATGCACGTTCGAATAAAGCGGCTGGAGCTAATTCACCCGTGCGCTCCTTTAAATCAAGTTCTATTGCATCTGCTTTCAGCCTGTCCAGCCTGTCGCGGGGTTTTTCCTTATTCAGCCGCTCCAACTCCCGCTGCACCATCCAGCGGATAACTGCCGCACTTTCATATTCATTGGCCTGCCCTCGGTTGTCCGCATAACTGGCAACTGGCAAACCTTCCTTTTGCCATTCCGTCAGCGACCGTTCGGAAACACCAACAATTTCCGAAAGCTGCCTTTTGTTCACCAGCATAACGACCTTTACCCCTCAAAACTCACCCAACCCAAACTATTTGACCCAAATAAACCAACCTACCCAGCAAAAATAAAAA
The DNA here is from genome assembly GCF_050896295.1 of Neisseria sp. SLRRB23. Taxonomy (NCBI): domain Bacteria; kingdom Pseudomonadati; phylum Pseudomonadota; class Betaproteobacteria; order Neisseriales; family Neisseriaceae; genus Neisseria; species Neisseria sp. SLRRB23. The sequence continues at coordinate 13,661 of NZ_JBPBFH010000028.1, read as the reverse complement.
ACCAAGTCCAATCAAAAACTAAATCTAATAAAACCACTCTATCAAAACCAAGTAAGGAAGCTAATACAACCTGTCGCTTAACAGAAATCGGGGTTCGAATTACCCGCGTTTTAGTCACCCGCCGGAGTACCTTTTGTTTTTATCGCGCCGATTTTATGGCAGCCTCGATGGCCTTGCGCATCTGTTCGGGGAACTCACGATCAATCGTATGCTCCGCCGTCTCGAAGTAAGGGAAGCGTTTACTGTATGCCGCCCGCCGAACAAACAGAGCAATAGGCCGCCAGTGCTTGCCGTCTGCCAAGATTTGATAGATGCCGGGACGGCGGCGGCCTTGGCGTTTACCGATAGCCACGAAGGTATAGCCGCGTTTCTTTTTTGTACCCCGTGCCAAACGGCGGCGGGCAGCATCGGTCATATTTGCGCGGTAGCCACTTTCGGGGAAGGCACGAAAATAGGACAGTATTTTTATAATCTGCCCACGGCTCCAGTTGCCGTAATTATCCATCTGCGCGAATTTACCCGGTATGCAGTAATAACCTTTCGGCATTACCCCCACTCCTTGCAGCGCCCGCTCGAAGCGTTTGTGGCTACGGCTGCCGCCATCAATTTGCGGCAGTAGATATTTTTCTGCCGGGGTGCCTTTGAAGGTATCGTACTTAAGCCAAACTTTAGCTGTCGGGTTGGCTTTCGTGCCGGGTTTTACATATAAGCTATTGAGTGTGTATGGCGTGGGGCGGTCGAATACTGCCCGCATTTTGTCGATTTCCGCCTGTTTAACCAGTTTTGCCGTGCGGTTTACCGCCAGCGAATACGCAAACGGCAGCTGCTTGCGCTCCAGCGCATTGAGATGCGCCGTGGCAGTATCGGCTTTCACACGGGCGGAAACAACAAACACAGCACACTCCAATAAGCCAAAACCGCCCAGATTTAACTCTGGGCGGCGACAGGATAATATTTTTTTCACTAGACCACATGGGCTATATACAACTGTCGAGCGGCGGACAAGATATTTTGCAGTTCGCATCCCGAGAAAATGGTATCAAGCGTGGCGCCGCGAAGCCATTTGCTTTAATCGACCCATGAAATTCTTTCCAAACGCAAAAAGCCCGTCTGAATCTTGTTCAGACGGGCTATCCACGCTTTTTTTGACTGAAAAATGAAAAAGCTGCGTTAACCGTACACACAGTTAAACACAGCTTGCCATAATTTAAACAAAAATCCCCCAAGACGTCAAGAGCGTTTTAACAACTTTTTAACAGCGGAATCCGCCGTCAAGTTAAGCCGAGCATTTGCCAAACGCCGCTCGTAGGCTTTGCGCGTAATGCCCAAAGCCTTTGCCTTACCGTCTTGAGTTCCGACGCGACAGTATTCCGTCATGATCGCCTGCTTTCGATTAGGATTAAGACGACAAATCGCCCGATCCATCACGCTCGCTATCCCATCGCCGTCAACGCCATAAGGCAGAATTGCTACAAATTCCGTCTTGGGCGGTAAATCGCCCGCCGCCATTAAACGATTAAAACGGCTGCAACCGAAGCCCAAGCCGTTGTCCCCACGCTTGGCAGACCATTCCGCCCACCATTCCAGAAGTAAATCAAGTTCAAATTTCATTTTCTCAGTCAGTCCTTACATCGCGCTGACCACCCTTAGCCCCATCTCAATATGTAGGGCTTTATTTTTGAAGAGATATTATATCAAAATCATAAATTTACTTTCGAAACTTATTTAACTTTTTATCCATAATATTCAATATGTTGCAAAAAATTCATTATTATCTATTGCAATGCTACGCTTAACGTTGTATTATACACACATGGACAGACAATAAGGTCTACCACCGATACCTTGACGGATTCAGGGAAAATTAAAGGATTTCAAAATGTTCAAACGCGCTATTATCTTCACTTCTTTCAACGGCTTTGAAAAAGTTTCTCGAACTGAAAAACGCCGCCTTGCCAAAATCATCAATTCTCGAGTTTCCATCATCGACGAATACTTGAGAGCCAAAGATACCAACGCATCTCTTGACGGTCAGTACCGCGCTTTCTTGTTCAACGACGAATCGCCCGCGATGGCTGAATTTCTGGCAAAACTGAAAGCCTTTGCCGAAAGCACCGCTGGTATCAACATTTACGCATGGGAAATTGAAGAGGGCGAATACATCCGCCTGCCGGTGGAACGCAGGGATTTCTTGGCAGCGGCAAACGGCAAAGAGATTTTTAAAATTTAAGACACAAGCCGCCTGAATATGGCGGCTTTTTTGAAAGGTTTAAAATGAGCAAAAACAATATCTTCAGCAAGTACCCGGCAATTATTCACGGCGAAGCGCGTGGGGAGAATGACGAATTTGTGGTGCATACCCGCTACCCGCGATTCTTGGCGCGTAAATCTTTTGACGACAATTTCACGGGCGAATTGCCCACCAAGCCGGTGGACGGGGAATTGGGACAAATCGGCGAGCCGCTCCGCCTTGCCTATGATTCGCGCATAGGGTTGTGGCTGTCTGACTTTATCATGTTGGACAAAAACAAACCTGAAAACATGGAGGAATGGCTTGGGCAATTAAAAGCCGCCTGCGACCGCATCGCGGCAGATGATTTGATGTTATCAGAAGATGGGGAATTTTATGATTGAAAATGCTGAACTTGGCTACACGCCCGCCAATTTGAAGGCTTTGCGTCAAAAATACGAGCTAACGCAAAAGCAAGTCGCAGGCATAACGGAGGCTGCGTTACAAACTGTGCAACGGTGGGAGATGACAACCGACCGGAAAAGCTATATCAACATGCCGCATACCAAATGGCAGCAGCTTTTGCAGTACATCATAGACAACCAATCAACAATACAACCTGGCCAAAAGGTCGTCTGAACTCAGACCAGCCCCGTGCAAAAGGTCGCCTGAACTCAGACGACCTTTTATTTATACAAATCTGCCAGACACATAGCTCTGTGCCATAAATTTTAAAATCCTGTGCCATTGTGCCATGCTCTGTGCCATTTTTTAAATCGCTGAAAGCCTTATGGGGCATGGCTTTGTGCCATTGTTCCATAAATTTTTTATAAAATCTCGCATAAGAAAAAAAATTATCCAGCCATAAAAAAATATGACACGGTATATATACACCGTGTCATATTTTGAAAACCTATAAATTTTTTCTCGCGTAAAGCAAAAATCGCTGAAATTTATGGAACAATGGCACAAAGCCATGCCCCATAAGGCTTTCAGCGATTTAAAAAATGGCACAGAGCATGGCACAATGGCACAAATTTATGGCACAACCAAAAATCCAAACTACAAAACGCGCCCGACAACTCTGCCGCACGCGTTTTGAAAATATCATACATATGTCAGACTCAATCGTCAAACTTCTTCATCGCCGCGATACCTCCAACCAGCGCTGCGGAATCGTAAAACCTCATTGCCCAGGGCATCCATTTCCGGCAATCCGTCAGCCGCTTGCCAGCCAGCCGGCTTAAAAATCCAGTTTTGACACGATACGTCGCCATCTTTATTTTTCGTCCTCCACCAGCGCCGCGCCCGCGGCATCTTCTCAGCAATGTGTTGGAGAAACTTTGTTTTACCAGTTTCCCGCTCGCCGTTTTGCCTGCACCACTCTTTGTAAACCAACCAAAGGTCGTCCGTAATGCAACAGCAAAACGGCAGGTCTTTAATACCACCACCAGCCCACTCCGAATAAAAGGTCTGCCAAGCATAGCGGCCATAGGAAATGACGTTTTGTTTCGCGGCAGTCATCGGCGGCGGCGTGTTTGGATCGAATCGCACAGGCTCTTCCAATTTGATGATCTCATATCTCTTTTCGTTTTCAGTTTCCTGTTGCCCGTAAGTCAGATAAAAATTCCAACACAACAGGAAACTGTAAAACAGACGAACGCCATCGTTGCCGATACAGTCTAAAACTTCATCTCGCAACGCTTTATCCAATTTTTTCTCAGGCCACACGACAAAGTAACGCCGGTCGTTTTCCTCAATTTTGAAAGGCTGAGATTCATTACTCAAAAACACACAATTCATATGGTTTGCCTCTTCGTAAGCATCCTGAAATTTCCGCTCGACGCGCATCGTCTTGCCGGTAATCATATGTTTTTGGCTGCCTGTTTTATTGTATTTTTGCTGATTTGTGTAAACCTCTTCAAAAATACCGAACATTTTGCCTGATCGGTTTGCCGTATAGTTGCTTTCCAAGTCCTCTTGACCATATGTTGCGCCGTATTCGCCGTACATCGGTTTGACAATTTCCTCGAAAAAGAAAGATTTACCCGCACCGTGTATATGACCGTGCATAACAACGGCGGTTGTCATCTTTGCGCCTACGTTCTGCAACGGATAAGCCAACCAATTCAAAATGTATTCGACTTGTTGGTAATCCCCATTACATAAGTGATTAATCAAATTCAGAATCGGCTTGATTTCAGGGAATAATCTATACAATTCGTAGTTTGTTTCGGGCATATCCTCTTTTGGAATCGGGAATTTCGGTTCAATCGGCATGCCTCGGAAGATGTTGATATAGTCGTCAGACAACACCCGACCAGGCTCAAAGACCAATCGATCGAACCGTTTTACAATTCGGCTCGGACTATTGACCCAAATTTTAAAACCATCAGGCGTCATCGACAGACGAGCCGCCTTTTCAGGGACAACGCGCCATAGTTTGTTGTCCCAAATCGATGCCGAACCATCAAGATAAATGAAACGCTCCATCATATCTTGCGTGTCATCATCTTTTACCGCCTGAATCAATGCGTAGTCTTTTTTCAGACGGTTGATTTCGTACATAGTCAGCACCGGCGCACGGCCCCATTCATACCAAGCATCGACAACGTCTTTGCCGAAATGGACGGTCATGGCTTTTCGGGTATATGTAACCCCAGTCTTCCTGTTCACCCCATGGTCCTTACCCTCAACAAGCCCAAATTCTGATTTCAGTTTTTGCAATTTGGACAAATATTCGTCATCTATATCCCCCGCGCTCCCTTGATTGCCTGTTGCTTCGAGAGATTCAGGCAACTGCTCAGATTCCGGCTCCATATATTGAATGGGTGCGGGAAAGTTTTCAGACGGCATTTCCGCTTCCGGCACATACTCAACCAGCCAATCCGCCGCGCCCATCCAGCTCAACACTTCGGAAGGGTCGACGATACGCCCGCCGTCTGCAATCGCATCTGCAATATCGAAACCATGAGGCCATATCCCTGGAGCAGGAATATTGACCAACCAAACGCGGCAATTCTGCTTTGTCAGCACATCGGCAATACCAAGCATCGCCTTTAGCCCGCCTTGCTCATTGCGCGGCAGAAACGGCTTAGATTCAGGGTCAATACCTTCATCCCGTTCTTTTTTCGTCAACTTTTGGCGCAAAGAATCACAATCAGGCCACAAGACAACATCACGATCAAAAACCGCCGACCAATCCGACTTATCCCAGTTATTACAACCGCCATGCCACGTCAGGACGGCATAGTTATAACCCTGAGCATCTGCCGCGTTCTTACATTTCTCCCCCTCAACAACCAAAACCGGTAATGATGGGTCAGCAGCCAAAGAATCAAGACCGTACAATGGGCGCGGGTTATCCCAACAACGCCAACGCCACATCTTTTCGCCTGTTTTCTTATGCTCGCAAAACGTATAAGGCAGATCGATTTTTCCGCCGTCTGATTTTTTAAATCGGGCAACGCCACCCAAAACCGCACCGGAGCTATCGCGGAAAACAGATTTAAAAATCAGGTCGTCTGATTTTCTAAATCCATTCCCAAAGCTCATAGAATTCAGCGCATATTCAGGCACAGGAACGATTGGCTTCCACAAATCACGCTCCTCCTCCTTTACTGGAGCAGGAGGAGGCAACGGCTTCGGAGCCTTATCTACCAAATCCCCATGCGCCAACCCAAGCAAGGAGGCAACTTTGTCTCTAGCCTCGGTAAAACTATAACCGCAAACATCCATCAACAAATCAAACGGGCTGCCGCCTTCAGGCTTGCATTGATTGCAAATCCAAACACCACTCCCGCGACTTGAACCGCTACCGTCCGTAAACCTGAATCGGTCAGATCCGCCGCATGACGGACAGGGGTGATGTTTTTTATCTAAAATTTCGGACGGTATGCCGCACGCCTCTAAAACCTCACGCCACCGGCCATGCGCGGCGGCATTAATTTCGGCTTTTGTTGCATATTTTTTATTCATTTTCAGTCATCCTTTACGTTTTTTAGGCGTAAAAAATACCCACCCACGCACACAAGAATCACTCTGGAGAGGGCGGGCTAAACACTGATTGCGCGATTAATCAGTACAGGGTAATTAAATCTGTAACATCCCTTTAGGGATAAATAACGGCTCAGTCCACAAGCCGATGTGCAGTATCGGACAGGCTGCTTTCGCCAAAACGACGCTTTGTGCGATGCTTCGCGCCTTAGCAGCCTCCTCTTTTTCGCGCTCGACCTCCATCAATGCCGCCATGACTGCCTGCTTTTGCTCAAATTCTTTTTCACGGCGCTTGTACAGCAAATTTTGCTGATAGACGTTGTGGCATCGGCGGCATCGGGGCGCGTATTTTTGCAGCCCGGTTTTTCTGTCAAAGCCGTTTTTCGGAAACGCCGTTATCGGCTTAACCTCTCCGCACTCCTTACACGTTTTTGTTCGATTCATCGAGAACTCCAATATTAAAAATTATCGTCATCAATGCGGCTTCCCCAGCCCACAGCGAGTCTTCCACGACCTTGCGCGTTTCTTTTAAATCTGTCATCATTCAAAATCCTTTAACGTGGTTTAGAATAGCCACCTTCGCCCGTCATCCCCGACGGGCTTTTTTATTTGGGCTACAGACGTGTCGAGGGGAAAGCCCGCACTTCCTCAGCCTTCACTCTTTTACCGTCTGAAAATAAAAAAATTGCCCGCCCAGACCTCAATGCTTTTGAAATTGCTCCTTGAGTAACGCCAATTTCTTTGGCTGTTTTCGCCTGTCCGTGCTGCTCAACATACTCATTTAGCGGAATTTTCTTCATAAATTACTCCAAATAATAGACATATTATTACCGCAAGTAATCTTAAAGTCAATACTTGCGGTTATTTGATTATTATTACTTACAGTAATATATTTAAATTATTTAATATATTTAAATTATTGAAGGAGGCGGCAAAATGAAAAAAAGAGAATTAAGTGAAATTGAGACGGCTGAATGTGCCAAATTAAAAAGAATTTTTAACTCCAAAAAAGAAGAGCTGAAGCTAACTCAATACAAACTGGCGGAAGCTGTAGGAGTTACTCAAAGCGCGGTGAACCATTATTTAAATGGCACCAACGCCTTAAACGCCTCCATTGCAAGCCAGTTTGCCAAAATCCTGCAAATCCCTGTTTCGGATTTCAGCCTCCGACTTGCCGAAGAAATAAGCAGTATGTCCATCGGCATTGATGGTGATAAATTGCTGGCACTGCAAGCAGACAATCTCAACACCATCACCCTCAACCTATACGACGTGTCCGCCAGCTGCGGGCATGGGGTAGTTAATCCTGATTACCCACAACTTCTACGCTCGATTGAGATTCCCAATGACGCACTATTTGAGCTTTTAGGAACAACCAATCTGACAAATGTGCAACTTATGCCGCCGGACGGCGACAGTATGGAGCCGACCATTCCTCAAAAATCGATAACACTAATCAGAACAGACGTTAGCGAATTCCAAACCGGCGGCATCTACCTATTCACCTTTGACGGCTATACCTACATCAAACGCCTGTCCAGAGGCAAAGGCGGCGCGATACACGCTACCAGCGACAACAGGCACTACGCTCCCTCGGATTTTCTAATAACGCCTGAAGAATCTGACAAATTCCACATTCATGGCAAATTTTGGAAAGTCCTTCCACTTGATTTTTTAGACCTCTAATCACCCCTTTAGACAGCCTGACCGTCATGGGCGGGTATTTGGGTAGAGCGCATTACCCGTTATTTGAAACACAGCCCGCGCGTTGCGGGCTTTGTAATGTCTGTAAAAAACCGCCCAAACAGGCGGTTTTTTTGTGTCTGTGGAATCTTAAAAATAAATTCTTTTTGAAATCAAATATAAATATAAATAACCGCTAATAATATTACTAGCGGTATTGTAATAATGGATTACTAGCGGTAATATTTACCCATCGAAACAAACAACCACTTAAAGGAAGCAAAAATGAAACATCTGGCAAACATCATGCGGTTCAACGACTGGAACACTAAGCAAGAAAGTACCGTAGGCCGAATTATGGAAGAAGGCAGGGGCAAAAAGAAACGGGCATCGATAGAGTGGGTAGGCAGCCCGATGCTCGAAGAAGTGGAAGGCAACTACCAAGATGCCTGCCGCATCGCCCTAAACGCCGACACATGGCACTTTATCAGCCCGATTTGACACGCTGCCGTCGCACGGGCGGCTGCAACGGCTGAACTTTAAAACCGCCCGAAGGCGACAAGGCTACTAAGACAAACCAGCACGACTAGGAATACATATGAACATCATCGAAGAGTACAGCATAGACATCCGCGTAACCGCAGAGCAGGGGGAAAACGACTACGGCTACCCCACAGAACGCTACGGATGCGACATCATCAACACAGACGGGGAGCTACTTGTCGGCATAGAACCAGAGTACAAAACCACCTTTGCCGCCGTCAGACAGGCGCTCATCTGTCTGACAAAAGACAACCTCAAAAACGCTGCCTGATATTAAGCCGTTACCCCCCAATAATGAGGAATCAAAATGAAATACTTGATCCGCACCGCCTTACTCGCAGTCGTAGCCACCGGCATCTACGCCTGCCAACCGCAATCAGAAGCCGCAGTGCAAGTCAAGGCTGAAAACAGCCTGACCGCTATGCGCTTAGCCGTCACCGACAAACAGGCAGAGATTGACGAGCTGAACGCCCAAATCGACGCCGAAATCAGACAACGCGAAGCCGAAGAATTGAAAGACTACCAATGGATACACGGCGACGCGGAAGTATTGGATGGTAAGGAATGAGCTTCCATCCCGAATAGGCGGGAAGTATGAATAAAACCTGTTTCTATTGCGCCCATGCCGACTTCAAAACCCAATTGAACACGCCGATGCACGCTTTTGCGAAATGCCCAAATGCGCGGAATGCGAAAGAAAAAGCGACCTACTACCCACGGACAAATCCATGTGTTACCGGCGCGTTTCAGACGGCATCTGAAGCGGCAATGAGAAAACGGCGGCAGGAATTTGGAGAGCCTGCCCATAAACCAGACGGGAAGGAATAAACAATGACTGACAACATCAACCCGAGCCACTACCGGCAACACGCCCACGAGTGCATCGAGTTCACCCAATACCTAAATTTCAATTTGGGCAACGCCTTCAAATACATCTGGCGGCACAAAGAGAAAAACGGTCGCGAAGATTTGGAAAAGGCGATGTGGTATCTCAAACGCCAACGCGATGACGCGCCGAAGTTCATAGAATTGAAAGTTAAAAAGTACGGCGATATGTACGACAAGCTGTGCCTTATTGATTTCGACATGGACACTAAAGACGCGTTGTGCAGGATTCTGTATGCCGCCGCTGATGGCTCAGAAGACAGTATCAGCTGGGCACTTGACTGCGTCGAAGACCTATTGAACAAAATGCCGTCTGAAACGGAGGCAGAAGATGCTTAGTATTGCCCTCTACTTCGTTGCTCTCATTGCCCTGTTTGCCTCGCTCGTGATGATTGTAGCTGACCTGTCAGGTTGGACGGATTTCGGCTTTATAGCCTACATACCGGCGGTAGCACTGATATTTTTACTGGGGCTGGTGATGTTGGTTCGATTTACTTGTGGCATAAAAGGATATCGAAATGTGCGAAATGAGGACGTGTAAAACGTGCGGCGAAACCAAGCCGCTTAAGCCGGTTGATGAAACCGACCCAAAAGAGGGGAAATTTAATGACACATATTAGAACCTGCGTATATCACGACTCCAGCACAAAAGGTTTCAAACACGGCATCAAACACAAACGGCACGACTGCTGGCGCGGCGAAATAAGCGTTTTTCAGCGCGGCGAAGACGGAAAACTGCACCGCACACACCGAATCCGCAAACGCTTTGCCACACCCGAACAAGCCAAAGAACGGACGAAAACCCATGACGTTTCAAGGACACAACAACCGTAAAAAAGCCGGCGGCTACGCCGAATACATCACGGGCGGCAGCTTGAGGCGGCTGGTTGCCGCCAAAGTCCGCCAATACTGCGGTGAACACCCGAGCGTATTTGACGGTGCGGCAGGAAGCGGGCAGCTTGAGCAGTATATTTTGCCGTCTGAATTTCACGCCGTAGAGATACAGCCCGAAGCCTGCAAAGCGTTGTTGCAAAACTACCCTGCCGCCAAAGTGTACAACACAAGCTTTTTCCTTTATGCCGACGGCGAACCGCAAGACTGCACCGTCATGAATCCGCCGTTTTCAATCAAGCTAAAGGATTTGAGCGAAGACGAAAAAAACCGCATCGCACAGGAATACCCGTGGAAGAAATCGGGCGTAGTCGATGAAATCTTCGTTTTAAAAGGATTGGAAAACGCCCGCCGATTCGGATTCTTCATCTTGTTCCCCGGCATCGCCTACCGCAAAAGCGAACAGCGATTCCGCGAAATCATCGGCAACCGGCTGGCAGAACTCAACCGCATTCAAAACGCGTTTGAAGACACGCCGATCGAAGTGCTTTTACTGGTGGTCGACAAAGACAAAACCGACAGCGGCTGCATCCGCGAACTGTACGACTGCAAAACAGACACCCTTCTTGCCGCCGACACTTGGCAGATTGAAGCCGACTCGTGGCAAACCGTTCAAAAGCCCGTGCCGCCAAAGGAAAAGGAAGACCCCGTCCTATTGGAACACGAATGCCGTGACGCGGTGGCAAAGCGTATTGCCGGGGAATTGCGGTTCAGCAAAATGGTCAACGAAATAGAAGGTTGGCCGCGTGCCGAATTTGACGGCTTTTGCGACCAACTGTGTAACCTGATACAGACAGAAAAATACGGGAAAAAACACTACTTCCCGTGCAGCCTGCCGCTTTTTTAACAGGCGGCCGTCTGAACAACCGACCGAACAGGAGAGCTTATGCACCGGAGCCGGTCAAACGCCTGCCAAGCCGCCAAAAGGCGGAAAAAAAGACAGGACAAAATCAAAAGAAACAGGAGGACAAAGCGATGACACCCGAAAGAATAGAACAAGAACGCGCCGCGTTTGAGGCGTGGATGGTTGAGCTACATCCAACCAACCCGCAAACGGAACGAGTGGGCGACGAATACAGCCGCCTTGGTACACAGTACAAATGGGAAGGCTGGCAAGCCAAAGCCGCGCAATCCGAATGGACAAGCGTGAAGGACAGCCTGCCTGAACCGCCTGAAACGAGAGGCAAATAATGGCAACAGTAAACATCCTCATCAGCGACCAACCGAACGGCCTGTTTATCAAAATAACATCGGACGAACCAATACCGAAAGATGGCGAAGACGGCGGCAGCATCGCCCAAAACGCAGGCCTTATCTGCCTAGCCATCCTTAAGCGCGAAATACGGCAGATAACAGGCAAAGAACCAGTTTTGATTGATATCCAATAACCCGAGCGGCAGAATCAGAGGTAAAAAATGAACGAGATTAAAACCATCCTATCAATGGTGCAGGAGCTGCATAATAATCAGCAGCGCGGCAGGCTGGCCGGGCTTACCGAAGATTCGGCTATCCTGATCGATACCGCCGACATCGCCGAAATGATGAATTACTCTTACAGCTACACTTATAATAAAATCGTCTGCCGCCCTGATTTTCCCGAGCCGGTCGACCCCGAAAAACGCCCGCGCAGCAGCGGCAAAAAAAACCGCCGCTGGATAGCCGGCGACGTTGTGAAATACATCAAATCATGCAGACAGCAATAAACAAGCGGCCAATCGGCCGCTTTCCTTATTCCAGCTTATCCGCCAAATCTTCCACCGTAGGCGCGTAGTAGGTATTGAGCAAAATCCGCAAATCACGATGCCCTGAAATCTTAGCAAGCTCCATCGGCGAATATATCTTGGCGAGCCGCGTCAGTGCCTCACGCCGCGCATCGTGAAAATGCAGGTTTTCCAATAGACTGCGCCGCTTGAGTTTGCGAAACAGCGCATCCAGCGAGCCGCTGGTAATATTAAACACAAAAGAATTTTCGCGCACCGTTTCCATCTGTCGCAAAATCGCCACCGCCTTGCTGCTTAGTGGCACATTGCGCGGATGGCCGTTTTTAGTAAGCGGGATATGCACATAGCGGCGATCATAAAACACACAATCCCACGTCAGCATCACAATCTCCCCCGCCCGCATCGCTGTTTCCAGCGCGAAATAAAACGCCGCCGCCGCCCGTTGCGTGCGGGCGTTTGGCACACAATCAGGTGTATACCCACCCGCAAACGCCACCGCCGCCGCATCCTCATCCGTTACCCGCTGCGTACGGGCCAGCCCGTCTGCGGGTTTGTCCAGCCGCTGCATAAAGTTTTCAGGCAGCCAACGCCATTGCTTGGACGCCACCGTCCAAACATTAGACAGCAGCACCCATTCCCGCCGCAGCGTGGACGTGCTCACCTCTTTTTTGCGCTCATCCGCCCAATCTTGGAACTGCAACTCCGACAAATGCGGCAGCCTCACCTCCGCCAGCGGCGTGCGCAGCACGCGATTGATGATATTGGTTTCATTGCGCCAACCGTGCTTATGTACCGATACCTCGTTTTTATACCGCTCCAATACCTCCGAAAACGGCACATTGGGCGCACCGCCAAAGCGCAGTGTGCGCCACTCATTTTCGATTTTAGCCGCCCAAGCCTCCGCTTCCGTCTTGCGCGGGAACGAAGCCGATCGGTTTAGTGCCGGCAGCCCATCCCGAGCCACCCGGCGAACCTGCGCCAGCCACATACCGTTAGATTTTTTGCGGATAGATGCCATTGTTTTTATCTCCGAGCCGTTGCAACGCCGTTGCAAATTGCGTTGCAAATCCGTTGCAATTATAGGCATAAACAGAGAAAAACAGAAATAAAAAGCATAAAGAATAGGCAAAACAAGAGCAGGCTATGAATCGCCCAAAATTAAAATATACGATTGAATTATAAAGATAAAAGATATTAGCCTGCACCTTTTTTAGGTTGCAGGCTAATAGAAATTGGCACGCCCACGGGGATTCGAACCCCGGTTGCCGCCGTGAAAGGGCAGTGTCCTAGGCCTCTAGACGATGGGCGCGTGAAGGTGCGCTATTTTACAAGGCTTCGGAAACTTGTCAAGCCTGTTGCGTAAAATCAACAGCAAAAAATGTAAACTTCCGCTAATTTTTATATATAAAATATATAAATATCAACAAATTAATGTATTTTTTTTTTTTTTTTTGCGTGTCAATGATTTGTATATAAAACGGAAAATAATTTTATCGACCCGACGCATCCAAAATTTTTATTTACCGAGAAAATTTTGCAAGGTGATACGGTAATTCCCATTCGCAAAGTGGAGACATTTAGCCAAGGGCGTGAAAATCGGCGACATCAAATCTGAAGGCAAAGGCGTTTCCGTTGCTTACGAAACTGCTGCCGGCGAAGCCAAAACCGAAGTATTCGACAAACTGATCGTTGCCATCGGCCGTATTCCAAAC
>NZ_JBPBFH010000027.1:0-30094 GCF_050896295.1 Neisseria sp. SLRRB23 | reverse complement strand
TCTTTCAGACGGCCTCTTTATAATTGGCGCACCCAACAGGGATCGAACCTGTGACCTCCAGCTTCGGAAACTGACACTCTTCCAACTGAGCTATGGGTGCGGAAAACGTAAGGTTAACGTAAATTCTGCAAATTGGCAAAGGTTATCTTGCGCCGGCAGGCGGCGTATGGCGGCACAAGGGGAGTTTTCTTGGAGATAATCCGGTATTTTCAACGGATTATTTGTTTTGTACAGATACCATTGGCAAATTTTTTCATATTTTCAATGATAGCGATTGCCTACATCCCACCCTACATCTCGCCCTGCAACCCATCCTACATCGCGCCCTGCAACCCGCCTTTTACGAACCGCCCCCCTCCGAAAAACGCAAAAAAATGCCGTCTGAAGGGCTTTCAGACGGCATTTGCGGGGGAATCGGCTGCGCGGGCGGGTTAGAAGAAGAGTTCGCGCCAGCTGATGCGTTTCATCTTACAGATTGGACCGACAACGTCCAAGTCGGACATATCGTTCATCAGCAGCGTGTGCACGCCTTTGCTGAAGAAGCAGCGGTTGCCGGGTTTTGGGGGTTTGTCAGTATCATCGCCGCTGCCGCCCGTGTCGCCGTCTGCCGTTCTTGGGTGATCGCTTGTCTTTTGGCTGTCCAGATAGCTCGCGGTCAGCAGTTTCGGATAAACATATCCGCTCGGGCAGATAATTTTATGGTCTCCGTTCTTCAGGTTCAAGGAAATATCGTCTTTTTTCATACAGCCCACGGGGATATCGTTGCCTTCTGCGTCTTTTTTCTCGCCGACTTGTTTGGCGACACGGTCATCCGGCACGACGGGGCGCGCGCTTTCCTTCGTCAGCTCGCCGCCGTTGGCGGTATCGATGCCCAAAAATGCGGTTTCCGCACCACAGCCGTTGGCATTGTAGTTGTGGATGGTTACAAAGGCGGTACGCAATACCACGGTCGGTTTGATGGTAACGCGCTGTCCGGGTAGCAAATCTACTGCCCAGCCTTTGTGCTCACCTATTTCCTTATTATTCAAGAACAGTATTTTCCCATCTTTTGTCGGCACTTGTGTCAGTTCTTGTTTGAGTAGTTCATTTTCCATTACTTCTTGTGCAAAGACCAAGCTATCCTTCTTATCATCAAAGATACCGTAAACAGATTGGATGTCTTGGCTTGCCACATCATCCTCAGTCAAATCGCTGCCCGTGCCGAAGATGACGACGCGTTTGTCTGCCAGTTGGGAAATAGCGGGCGCGGAAGTAATCGGTTTTGTGCCTTGGAAAATAGTGCGTACAGACCATCTGGTCGGGTCGTTGTCGCCTAGATCAAAGCGGTACATTTTGCCGCCGCGGTCGCCAGCATAGACGATATCGACCTTGCCGTCAGAATTTGTATCGACAAGCGTGGGGGATGAAAGCCCGCCCTTGCCGCCGGGTACATCGATTTTTTTAATCAGCGTACCGCTGCTTTCCAAATCATACACATACAGCGCGGTTTGATTTTCTGGGCTGTTAATATCTTTGGTGGCATAACCGGAAGCGAGGAAGGCGGCGTATTTGCCGTTTTGGGTTTTGCCGATTTGCGGCGTGCCGACGGTGTAGCCCAAGCCGTTGCCTGTTACGTCAAACAGGGAAACGCCGGTCGGGCTGCCGCTTTCGGCTTTGGTCAAATCCAAGGCATACGCGCCTTTGCCGCCCTGACCCATTGCGCCGAACATAAATACGCGGTCTTTGACTTTGCGTAAGACAAAGCCGCCGTCCACGCCGTACAAACCGCCCGTGTAGTTTTCGTTGGCAAAGTTGTGCAGGTCTTTTGCCAAATCGGAATCTTGGTTATCCAAGTTTCTGCGCGGCATCGTGCCGGGGATGTAGCTGAGCTTCAGATTGTAGCTACCGTCATTGTTGCGTTTGAAAATATGCACCATCCCGTCGTTCGCGGCGGTTGCCAGATAGTTGCCGACCGCTGTTACAGGACTGTTGACGATGTCGCCCAAATTGCGCTTGTTGTTGTCGCGAATGCGGTATTGCTGGCCATACAGTTTTCCGCGTGTTTGAGCGTCTATCTCATTGTTAAATGTTTCGAACGGATTATCGTTCGTATCGCGCCGGTCGGTCCAGCGCAGCAATACGGTTTTCCATTCGTCTTGATTGTCTCCCAAGGTGCTGAGATTAAATGCGTTGTTCGAGCCGCCGGCAATATTATCGCTGTCGCTCAAGGATACGCCGTTTGCCAAGCGGATTGCCGTCTTGCGTCCGGTAAAGACGGGTTCGGTAAAACTTTTGCTTTCCAGATAATCCGTCCCTAGGTTTTCTCCTTTCTTGTCTTTATTCAAGGTGTAGAAGAGGATGCGGCTGCTTGCCGACTTGGGATCGGTAACGACCGCTGCCGCCTTGTTCGGGAAACCCGCGCCCAAAGGGGCGGGGGCGACAATGGCGTATTGGCTGCCGTCCGGTCCGGCGGAAGTATATTGTGCCCGAGTGCAGCCACCCGCGCCTATGCCCGGGAGCTGGAGTTTTACGTCGATATGGCCGTCGTCTACTATCCGCCATACGGTCATTGTCCGACCTTTATTTCCTGTATCACCCTCTGAAGTCATAGCGATTTTAGATGTAGTAATTTCGCCCAGTTTGATTTCTTGGGCGGTAAGGCTGTCGCCGCCGGGATCGGAGAGCTTATGCAGCTTGGCGCGAAGCTGGAATGCCTTGCCATACGGTTGACCGGGGTTGTTTATTCGTATAGGCAGATCAGCTATTTTTGATTTTGTTCCGTCCACACTCGGTTTTTCCCATTTTCCCGAACCTGCAGCAATATTGCCGCTGTCGTCGTATGACGGGGCTGCAATTTCAAAGGAAATGCCCAGCCACGGGTGCGCTTTCAGTTTGTATATCGGCACGCCGTCGGCACGCATCTGCCCCGTAGCCTCGATGGTGGCACTGTCTTTTTCGAAAAAGAATTCGAAAGGCAAGACCGGACATTGCCTACTGCCGCCTGTTACCCCTTTGGCCCAACAGGATGTATCGGTAAAGTCGTAACCTGTTTTGCCCCTCATCTCCGGTTTGTAGGTTGTCAGCCATTGGTCGGTGCTTTGTCCACTATGATTGTTGGAATTGAGACCAGAGACTTTGCCCCACAGCGGAGCCGATCCGCCGCCGAAGTTGAACGTGGTTGCTGTCGGAAAGCCCGCCGTCAGCGTATCGTTGTTGTCATATTTAAAATCATAAACCAGTGCGGTAAGAATAGGACATCCTACTCTGGGGTCCCACGGTACATTTAACTCACGACATATATTTTTTCTGCCGGGACCAAATCCCCCCCCCGGGGGTGGCAATATGTTTATGACCTTTACGTACACCAGGCTGACCGAAAATCTGCTTGCCTTTCACAACGCCCGTATCGCTGACGGTATAGTGAAAATTGACAACCTCATCTGCTGCGACATATTGGGAAGATAATACTAGGATTATGGTTGTATAAATTGCGGCACGACTGAGCAAGCGTCGTTTGGGTAATTTTTTCATATTATTGTCCTTCCGTATATTGTCTCTAATTATCGGCGAACTGAATTTGGTTTGAGGCATGATTTGGGTTGTATTGGAAAGTTGGATTATTCAATAGAACATCTTTGATAGAATTATATCATAGGCGTTTTTCCTTTGTGTTTGCACAATGTTACGAACTGTAAAGAGCTGAAAATATTGATTTATATTGGTTTGTGTGCAGGGTATACATGATAGAATGCATAGGTTTTAAAAATAACAGCCGAAAATCGAAATAGGTTTGATTTATGAAGCGAAGACACATTACGAAAAACAGACGTCGCCTCACCGCCGCCAAGCCTCTGGCGGCCGGTGTATTTGCCGCATTGACGGCTTCTCAATCTGCGCAGGCAATCCCTTTCAGGGATTTGCCTGCCTATTTGCAAAATACTTCTACAGTTTCCGGTACGGGCAAGGTCAGACCCAACGTCGTCTTCCTTGTGGACGATTCTAACTTTATGAACAACGGTGCGGGCAGAACCGTTATCCAGCATACTTTTTCAGACGGCAAAATCCTGATTAAGGTTAGGGATAAAAATAACAACAATGCCGAGGTAATGAGGACGCTGAATCCGAAAAACCTGATGCTGGACGGCGGCTGTCCGCAGATTACCCTGGCAGACGGCAGGATTACGGAAGACCCTCGGTATATTGACCCTTCCAACGGCTGGTGTACCAAGCCCCTGCCGCCGGTTTCGCTGCAGAGCATCGATCCCGTTGCTTATCAGGAGTTTAAAGAGCTTCAAATCGGGGATGGAAACGGCGGTTTGAAATTGACCGAGCGTTTGGTCAAGGTTAAAGATGCGCTCAAGGCAGTTGTCGGAAAATACGGCGCAAATGCCAACTGGGGGCTGCAGACCCTGCACAATAACGGCGGTTCGGATACCGACGGAGTGAATGCCGCGCCTTCGGATATGCAAAGCCGTATCGACAGGATTAAAGCGCAATACCCGATGGTGCCGCTGACACGGCGTTATTATGAAACCGTGCGCGACCGACTGCTGCCTGCGGTCAAATACCGCTGCCAGAAATCGTATGTCGTGGTTTTGACATCGTCCAAGTCCGATACGAGTTGCCATTACACCAACTATGTGTTCGGTTCGAGCGGTTATAGCGATTTTGCGGGTAATTTGGGGTCTTATCCTAAAAATATTCCTGCCACCCATCCGCAGCATTGGAAGGACTGCCTGGTCAACGAGCGGAAATATCAAAAACGTTATCCGAATATGATGACTTGTCCTTGGGAGGCGTATTGGGATGAGACGGCGGCGAAGAAACAGCTGAAGGGTGCATTCCCCGGGAATTATTGCGAAGCCCCCGTCAGTCCGAAACTGCCTAAAGCCCCGCCTGCAACTTGGCAGGATGCAAGGGAAGAATATGAAGCTAAGTACGGCAAATGTGAAAAAATCAACCAGAGGCCGGGTCCTGGTTACGGGCAGAAGTATCAGGATTCGGACGATTGTGAGGCGAGATTCAGGTACAACGGCGATGTCCAACTGCACGGCATGAGGGTTGCAAACTACAAACTTGCATTGGGCGAATATAAAAAATCCAAAGGGTTTGGTGCAAACGAAGAAAGCCGGAGGGTTCACGAGGAACTGTGTCCGAGCGGCAAGCCTAATAAGAACGGCAGCCAGAACAGTGGGCTGCATGAATTTTTCGATAAGGAAAAAGACCGTCTGAGGTCTTTGTTCGGCAATCTGAAATATACTCAGACAAACGGATTGACCGCCAGCGAGTACGGCCAAATGGCTGCTGAGGTATTGGATACTATTGGTCTGGCGGAATTTGCCCCTCAGTTTCGTTCGACTTACCGAAGCTTGAACGGCCCGCGTTATTGTGAAACCGAAAACGGTACGTTGAGGTGTAAGGTACGCATTACCGGCAAGCTTCCTGCTTCGATTTCGTTCAACGCAAACGGGAAAAATGACGAGCAAACCCAGTTTGAGGGAATGAGGTTTCCCGCCGTCTTGAAACAGTCTGATTCGTGGCGGAATAATTATTACAATTATGACTGGGTATCGGATTATTATTATTTCAATCCGGGAAAACCCAGTGTGGGCAAATCGGAGAAGGAGAAATTTTCTAATTATTTCGGAGAGTATTTCAGCGAGCATGGCTTTGATCAAAACCAGGCTGATGCAAACGGAACAACAAGACCCGGTATGAAGCATCTGCCCGGTGCGGGGCAGTGTACTGCGGGTTCGGTCGATACCGTCCTTGATGGCGATAACGGTATGGGTATGTTCAGCCGCGCCTTGGCGGAAAAAGACATCAAATCCGCTTCAGACGGCAGGGATGCGGCAGGTGTAAGCTGGGATAGCGATGCTTCTTCCGATCCTGCCGGCGTGGATTTCAGCAAGCAGACCGTCCAAACTTATACAGTCAACTTCAATGCAGACGAAGGTACGGTACGCAAGGAATATCTGCGCAACGGTGCGAGCCGCGACAATATGTATTATCCGGTTATGGACTATAAAAACCTGACCAAGATATTGGATGAGATTCTCGGCAAAATTCAGTCGGATACGAAAAATACGACGGGTGGGTCTTTTTCTGCGACAGCCCCTGCTGCAACTGGCAACAGTATCCCCGATTTGGCGGCCGCCGTATTCCTGAATCCGACAACGTGGAGCAGCCGTTTACGCTTCTACCGTTTGGATGCTTCGGGTTATCCTGATAAGACGCATTATGCCGAACCTTCGTTTGACAACCGTAAGACGCTGATCAAACTGGGAAACAATGTTTATTTTACGGATAAGATGGACGGTGTTTCCGGTATCGGCAACCATACTTTCGGCATCCCTGCAAAATCGGGTAATGCCGACGAATGGAAAGAACTGCTGCTGCCGTGGACAGACAGAAGCGGCAACGACAAGGCCTTGGAAACCTTGTCTCAAACCAAGGTTGGCGGTGCAGACAAATACAGCCAAAAATACCGCGTGCGTCCGGATGCGGAACGTCATTTGGGCGATATACTCGACAGTCAGGTCGTTGCCGTCGGGAATACGGATGCCGGTAACCACCGTGAGTTTATGGTAACGGCGGCAAACGACGGCATGGTGCATATTTTCAAACGCGGAAGTAAAGCACCTTACGACTTGAAGCTGAGCTATATTCCGGCAAATATGCCGCGCGAGGATGGGACGGGTAATGACTCAAATTTGGCTAAAACCTTGAAAGATTTTGCACACAGCGGCTACGGCAACCATCCGGCGCATACTTACGGCGTAAACGGCGGCTTTGTCGTGCGTCAGGCGGATGTGGCCGGACAAAAACGTGTGTTTATGTTTGGTGCGATGGGGCAAGGTGGACGCGGTGCGTATGCTTTGGATATCGGCGCGGTCAACGGCAGCCAAAATTCTTGGAATGTTACCGTCCCTTTGTTTGATGCTGTCGACAAAGATATGGGTTATACCGTCGGTACGCCGCAAATGGGGCGGACATACAACAATATGTCAGGCTATTCGGGTTTTCTTGCAGGCGGCTACCGTACCGATGCCGTACAAAGCAATGCCAATAAAACGGCTTTGTATGTTTACGATATGTTCGGTAAAAAGCTGATCCGCAGAATCGATGTTCCGGCCGGGGTGGGCGGTTTGTCCTCACCAACCTTGGTGGATACTGATTTCGACGGAGTTGTCGATGTGGTTTATGCAGGCGACAGGGGCGGTAATATGTACCGTTTCAATGTTGTCAACCCTGATTCGTCAAAATGGAATTACAGCATTGTTTATCGTGGTAATCCGAGTCAGCCGATTACGGCGGCTCCTGCCGTTTCGCGCCGCGAATCCAACAAGTATGTCGTTATTTTCGGTACGGGCAGCGATTTGACTGCCGCAGATACCGTGAACCAGGCTACTCAATCGGTATATGGTATTTTTGACGATGTGTCGTGGGACTCAAAAACCGGCGGGCCTAAAACGGCTCCGAGCGCGCACGGCAATGATTTGGTCAAGCAGAATATGAGCAAAGACAACGGTTTGATTTTCCTGTCGAATAATGAAATCGACGAGAAAACCAAAAAAGGTTGGAAAATCGATTTGGCACCCGGCGAACGTGTTACCCTCAAGCCGAACATGATTTTGCGTACGGCAGTGGTTACCATCCGCAACTACACCAAAAAAACCGTGATGACGGGGGCAAGCTCCACAGGCGACCTCTGTATTCCGGATACGCAAAACAGCAATACTTCAACCGAAACGACGATTCTTGCCGTTAATGCCGAGGATGGCGGCGGTTTGACTCCTAGAAAAACCCGCCTGATTCCGCCTTCAATCAACAACGGAGGAAATAACGGGGGAAATAACGGGGGAAATAACGGGGGAAACAACGGAGGAAACAACGGAGGAAACAACGGAGGAAATAACGGAGGAAATAACGGAGGAAATAACGGAGGAAATAACGGAGGAAATAACGGAGGAAATAACGGAGGAAATAACGGAGGAAATAATACTTCCAATTGTAAGAACATCAATGGCAAAATCATGTGTCCGAACGGTTATACCTTCCCCGGCCCGCTTGTTCCGACTTATCTTGACGGGAAAAAAATCGGCGATCCCCCGACTTCTCCCGACGGTGATGCCGGAGGCAGCGGCAATGACGACGGTCCGCCAGATACTGTGCCGAACAACAAATGTTTTACCTCTAAAGGAAAGCGCACGTTGCTGATGAACAATATGAGCAACCTTGACGTGGTCGGCCCGCTTTGCGGAATGAAACGTATCAGCTGGCGCGAGATATTCTTCTGATGCCGTTGTCGGATAAAATGCCGTCTGAAGCCCAATCGGTTTCAGACGGCATTTCTTATGGAATCAATATACTATTTGCGCGGGAATGATGCAGCTTGTGTGCTGCTTGTTGTGATTTGGCGTCAAAATAAAAAGCCGGCTTTAAAAGAAAAAAGGCAGTCCTTTGGGGCTGCCTTTTCGGTTGGCATCACTCGACTACGATTTTTGGGAAGCGGCTGCTGAAATCTTTGCCTTTGTCGGCAATGCTCAGGGCGATTTGGAATGCGGCATCGGTGTAGATTCGGGCGATGGCAGGGTGTTCGTCGAACAGTTGTGCCGCCGCCCCTCCGTCCATCGCTTCGCGTACGGGCAAACTTAAGGGAAGCTGTCCGAGTAGCGGGACATTGAGGCGTGCGGCCAAATCTTTGCCGCCGTCCGTGCCGAACAGTGCTTCGCTGTGCCCGCAGTTGGAGCAGATATGGACGGACATGTTTTCCAATACGCCCAAAATCGGAATGTTGACCTTGCGGAACATATCCACAGCCTTGCGCGCGTCTATCAGCGCGATGTCCTGCGGCGTCGTAACGATGACGGACCCGGTTACGGGGATGCGTTGGGACAGCGTGAGTTGGATGTCGCCCGTACCCGGGGGTAGGTCGATGAAAAGATAGTCCACTTCGTCCCACTCGCTTTGGAACATTAGTTGCTGCAATGCTTGGCTGACCATCGGGCCGCGCCAGACGACGGCTTGGTCGGTGTCAACCAGAAAGCCGATGGACATGACCTGTATGCCGTCTGAAGATTCGACAGGAATCAGTTTTTGGTTTTTCTGATCGGGTTTGCGGTCGTGTACGCCCAGCATCGTGGGCTGGCTCGGGCCGTAAAGGTCGGCATCGAGTACGCCGACGCGTGCGCCCATGCGTGCCATCGCGGTGGCAAGGTTGGCGGTGGTTGTTGATTTGCCCACGCCGCCTTTTCCCGATGCGACGGCAATGATGTTTTTCACACCTTTGATAGTGGTAACGCCGGGCTGGACTTTGTGTGTGCCGATTTCCGTGTCCATGGACAGATGGATGTGTGTGTCGCCTGTCAGCGGCATCAGGGTTTCCTGTATGCGGTCGGCGGTTTCTGAGGCAATGTGCGCGACAGGGAAACCGAAATGCAGGGCGACATGGATGCCGTCTGAATGCTGTTCGACCGATCGGACGGCCTTTTCGCTGCCGAGTGTGCGTGCCGTATTCGGAATACTGACAGTGTCAAGGAGGGTGCGGATGTTTTGTATATTCATGATGTGTGCCTCTGTTCGCAAGTTGGGTGAGAGGAAGATAGACGGAAAGTGTACATGATTTTGGGCAGTTTGCTTTTTTCTTGTGCGAACTTTTACACGGCATGGGTCGGATTGTGAAAATCCGTTGCCAAAATATCTCGTGCAAACAGCAGTCTGTAATTAAGTCTGTAAAAATTGCTTGACGACGGGGAGAGGAGTTGTATAATGCACGGCTTATCGGGTCGTTAGCTCAGTCGGTAGAGCAGCGGACTTTTAATCCGTTGGTCGAGCGTTCGAATCGCTCACGACCCACCAGATAGCCAAAAGCCAAGTTTTAAGACTTGGCTTTTTGTTTGCCTGTTAATCGTCGGCAACAGCGTTTTCGTACTGTTTGGAAGGTTGTATGAAGAAAAAACTGCTTTCGGGCATCAAATTTGCCGTTCAGACGGCATTGGTGTTTTTATTGGTGTCGCTGTTTTTGGATTGGGTACGCAAGCCCGACGAACCTGTCGGGGCGGCAGGGCAGCCTTTGACCCTGCTGTCGGGGCAGCGGCTAACTTTGGGACAGTTTAGCCGGGATAAGGCGGTGCTGGTGTATTTTTGGGGGAGCTGGTGCGGGGTGTGCCGTTATCAGTCTCCGATAATTGATGATTTGGCGGCCGACGGTGTGTCGGTCGTCGGGGTGGCGATACGTTCGGGCAGTTCGGACGAAGTTTCTGCGTATATGAAAAAACGCGGATTGGGTTTTCCGAGCGTTAATGATGAGGACGGCGGTTTGGCAAGATCTTGGCAGATTAAGGCAACGCCGACTGTCATTTTGGTCAAAAATGGGAAAATAGTTCACTATACGACGGGAATCAGCAGTTATNGGGGCTTGCGCGCACGAATTTTTCAGGCGGATGTTTTCGATTAACATTTGTTTTTGTAAAACTTTTCGCTATGTAGAGAATCAAACGGCATATACCTTGATCGTAGGATGCGGCGGCTTTGGTTTTTTTTTGGAAGAAAGTTCTTTCGACAGTAAATGTAATACTTTGTTGAGATTGTAGGGAAAATAGACTAAGATATAACTATTAAAATATTTTTAGATAGGATTATCGGAATTAAAGCCTTTTGTACCCAAATGCCTGATACGGCTTATAGAGTATTGTTGCTATATGTTCGTTTTGTTATATAACGGTTGTCCCGGAATGATACCTGCAAGCTTTACAGACGGTTTGAAAATTTGATTTTCGATAACTTGGAGACTTGAACAATGCCTACCCAATCAAAACATGCGTCTATCAATATCGGTCTGATACAGGCAAGGGAAGCCTTGATGACACAGTTCAGACCCATTCTGAACCAGGCGAATATCACCGATCAGCAATGGCGGATTATCCGTCTTTTGGCGGAAAACGGCACGCTGGACTTTCAAGATTTGGCCAATCAGGCGTGCATCCTGCGCCCCAGCCTGACCGGCATCCTGACTCGCCTTGAAAAGGCAGGTTTGGTTGTCCGCCTGAAACCTTCCAACGACCAACGCCGTGTTTTTCTGAAGCTGACTGCCGAGGGCGAGAAGCTGTATGAGGAAATCGGCGAAGAAGTGGACGAACGCTACGATGCTATCGAAGAAGTGTTGTCCCGCGAGAAAATGATGCTGCTTAAGGATTTGCTGGCGGAACTTGCACAAATCGAGGATTTGTTGAATTCGTAAAACGCGCAACGTGCGGAAACGTCCGACATCGGTCTTGTTTACGAATCAGAGCTGCTGCACATGAGGGAGACCTTATGTGCAGCAGTCTTGCATATGGAAACAGATAAAGGGGTAATATGACGGATTTGCAGAAAGAATTTCAAACCTCATTCCGTGATGCGATGGCATCTTGCGCGGCAGGTGTTCATGTCATTACGACAGAGGGATCGGCAGGACGTTACGGCATCACGATGACTGCGGTTACACCGGTTACGGACGAGCCTCCAACCGTGATGCTGTGTATCAACCGTAAAGCCCGTATCATCCCGATACTGTCGGAAAACGGCAGCCTGTGCATCAATACGTTGGCAGACGAACATCAGGATGTGGCCGAACATTTTGCCGGATTGACCAATCTTTCACCCGAAGAACGTTTTGCCTATCATATTTGGCATTACGGCAAAACCGGACAACCTGAAATAGAAGGAGCGTTGGCGCACCTGCACGGGCATATTGTCGACCAACATGAAATCGGCACACATTTTGTGTTTTACGTCAGGCTCGACGAAATCAAAAACTGCGTGGGCAAACGTCCCGCGCTGCTTTATTTCAGACGGCAGTTTAGATCTTTAGACTGATATTCGGACAGATATATATGAAAGCGATGATACTGGCGGCAGGACGCGGCGAGCGTATGCGTCCTTTGACCGATACCACTCCGAAGCCGCTGCTCGATGTGGCGGGTAAGCCTCTAATCGGTTGGCACCTATGCCGTCTGAAGCAGGCAGGGTTTACCGAAATCGTTATCAACCATGCTTGGTTAGGTCGGCAGATAGAAGATGCTTTGGGCGACGGCTCGGCTTATGGCGTGAACATCGCCTATTCGCCCGAACCTGAAGGCGGCTTGGAAACCGCAGGCGGTATCGCACGGGCATTGCCGCTGTTGGGCGATACCCCGTTTTTGGTGGGCAACGGCGACGTGCTGACCGACATGGATTTTACCGCCGCGTTTCAGACGGCATCGTCCCTGCCCGAGCATATTTCCGCACATTTGTGGCTGGCGGACAATCCGCCGCACCATCCCGACGGTGATTTTTTGCTGCTGCCGGACGGAAGCGTACAGTCGGAAGTATCCGGCGGCAACGGATTGACATTCAGCGGCGTGGGTATTTACCGTCCTGAAATGTTTGATGGAATCGAAGCGGGCAGTGTGGCGAAACTCGCGCCCGTATTGCGTGGCGAAATGCGGCAAAACCGCGTGAGCGGACAGAAGCATACGGGTTTGTGGCTGGATGTCGGTACGGTAGACCGTCTGAAAGAGGCTCAAGCCGTTGCAGGGGCTTGGAAGTAAAACGGAACGGGATGCGGATTTGCATCCCGTTTTCTTATTGCAGCCGTCTTAACTGATGCATTGCATCTTTAAAGGTTTTCGGAACAGGTTGCGCGGAGGTATGTGTTGAGCATCAAAACCGGTTCAAGATAAGGTGGATTTGCTTCATATTTGGTTATGCAGGATAAACAATGCCGTCTGAAACGGAAATCTGTTTCAGACGGCATTTTGCCGTTACGGACTTTCGGTCAATGGCGGACTTCTCCGATTTTTTCTTTGTGTTTTAATACGGCGCGGTCAAGTTTGTCTGTCAGGGTGTCGATGGCGGCATACATGTCCTGACCGTCGGACTCGACGTGCAGGTCTTTACCGGCAAGGTGTACGTCTGCCTCGGCCTTATGGCCAGCTTTTTCCACAGACAGCGTTACAGTTATAGAAATGATGTCCGAAGCGTGGCGGTTGATGCGCTCCAGTTTCTTGGAAACGTGGTTTTTGATGGCTTCGGTAACGTCAAAATTCAGACCGGTGATTTTCAGATTCATGATACAGCTCCTTCGGTGGGTTCTGTCCGTCGGCGACGGAACGGAAAAACGGGTTGTAGCATTGTGTTGAAAAATTATTCTGCGGTTTTGCGTTTGTGTGCTGCCGGAATCTCAAGGGATTCCCTGTATTTGGCAACGGTGCGGCGGGAAACCTCCATACCGCGGAAAGCCAGCAGGTTGGCGAGTGCCTCGTCAGAATAGGGCTTGCGTTTGTCTTCGCTGCCGACAAGCTGGGAGAGTGCGGCTTTAACGGCGTGTTGGCTGACGGCTTCTTTACCTTCTTCCATTTGAACTGCCTGCGTGAAGAAATAGCGTAGCGCAAACACTCCGCGCGGGCAAGACAAATATTTTTGGTTGGCCGCGCGGGAGACGGTACTTTCTGCCACACCCAATTCGGCGGCAGCATCTTTCATCATCAGGGGGACGAGTCCGATTTCGCCAAAAGTAAAAAAGTCTGCCTGATGTTTAACGATGTATTCGGCAAGGAGGACGACGGTTGCCTTCCTCAATTCGAGCGAATCGATACGTTGTCTGGCTTCGCTGATTTTTTCCTTCCATTCGGGCGAGAGGCCTTCAGACGGCATCAGTTCGCAATATTCGCTGTTCATTTGCAGAGGAGACAGGGAGTCTTCGTTGAAACTGACCGTCCAGCCGTCTTTACTTTCCTCAACCCAGACATCCGGGCGGATATACGGCGTGGGCGTGGACGAGGCAAAACCGGCGGCGGGAAAGGGATTGAGCGAAGCAATGAGGTCGAGTGCGGCTTCGAGTGTGCCGCTGTCGGTTTGGGGCAGGTGTTTTTTTATTCGTGCGAGGGTTTGGCTGCGGTTGCCGTCAATGCTGTCGAGGGCGTTTCGGACGATATGCAGGGCGGCGGGTTTGGCAGCACATTCGCCCAATCTTTCTATCTGCAGTATCAGCGATTCGGTCAAATCGGCGGCGGCCACGCCTGCTGGGTCGAATTTTTTCAATGCGGTCAGCGCGTGTTGCAGCATTGCTTCATCCAACATCCACTCCAAGGGCGTATGGTCGAGGATGTCTTCGATGCTGTCGGTCAGATAACCCTGCTCGTCAAGGAAATCGATAAGGATGTGGACACAGGCGGCTTCTTGGTCGGAAAGCGGGTGTTCGCACCCTTGCGCGTGCAGGTATTGCTTGAAATCCTGCTCGCCGGCGATGTTGGACAGCATATCTTCGCCTTCGTCTCCGCCGATTTGGCGCGCGGGCGCAGTGTAATGGCTGAATTCGGCATCGGAAAATTCATCCGTGTCTTTGCGTTCGAGCAGGGGGTTGTCCGACAGCCAGTTTTCGACCTCGCGTTCAAGTTCGATACCCGACATCTGCAATACGCGCAAAGATTGTTGCAGCCGCTGGTTGAGCTGCTGGGTCTGTTTGAGCTTTATTCCGAGTAACGTCATGATAATGCGAGAGAATTATTCTTTTGGCCTGTCGGCGGCAGATGATGCCAGGAAACATTATTATAAATGGTTTTATGTAGGGATTTTGATTCGTTCCGATAACAAAAAACAAACGAAAATAGAATATTGATTGCTTATAACAATATTAAATCGATTTCATAGTTTTAATAGCGAAAATCTTGGCGTATAGTTGCCTTCATAGTTTAAATAAAAGGAAAACTAAATGTCTATTCATGAAATCTATTGCAACCAAGAAACCAGTTACGAATACGCTTTCCGCCAAATCGTGCTGTAAGCCGTTTGTCGTATCTTTTGATTAACCAAGGAAAAGGAACACGAGCTATGACTACCTCCAAATGCCCCGTAACCCATCTGACCATGAACAACGGCGCGCCTGTTGCCGACAATCAAAACAGCCTGACCGCCGGTCCGCGCGGCCCCCTGCTGGCGCAGGATTTGTGGCTGAATGAAAAACTCGCCGACTTCGTGCGCGAAGTCATCCCCGAACGCCGTATGCACGCCAAAGGTTCGGGCGCGTTCGGTACGTTTACCGTAACGCACGACATCACCAAATACACCCGCGCCAAAATCTTCAGCGAAGTCGGCAAAAAAACCGAGATGTTCGCCCGTTTCACCACCGTGGCAGGCGAACGCGGCGCAGCCGATGCGGAACGCGACATCCGCGGTTTTGCGCTGAAGTTCTATACCGAAGAAGGCAACTGGGATGTGGTCGGCAACAACACGCCCGTATTCTTCCTGCGCGACCCGCGTAAATTCCCCGACCTGAACAAAGCCGTCAAACGCGATCCGCGTACCAATATGCGCTCAGCCACAAACAACTGGGACTTCTGGACGCTGCTGCCCGAAGCACTGCACCAAGTTACCATCGTCATGAGCGACCGCGGTATTCCCGCCAGCTACCGCCATATGCACGGCTTCGGTTCGCATACTTACAGCTTCTGGAACGAAGCGGGCGAACGTTTCTGGGTGAAATTCCATTTCCGCAGCCAACAAGGCATTAAAAACCTGACCAACGAAGAAGCCGCAAAAATCATCGCCGATGACCGTGAAAGCCATCAGCGCGACCTGTACGAAGCCATCGAGCGCGGCGAGTTTCCGAAATGGACGATGTACATCCAAGTCATGCCTGAAGCCGATGCGGAAAAAGTGCCTTATCATCCGTTTGACCTGACCAAAGTTTGGCCGAAAAAAGACTATCCGCTGATTGAAGTGGGCGAATTCGAGTTGAACCGCAATCCCGAAAACTTCTTCGCCGATGTGGAACAATCCGCCTTCGCACCGAGCAACCTTGTTCCCGGTGTCGGCGCGAGCCCGGATAAAATGCTGCAGGCGCGTTTGTTCAACTACGCCGACGCGCAACGCTACCGCTTGGGCGTGAACTTCCGCCAAATCCCCGTCAATCGTCCGCGTTGCCCCGTACACAGCAACCAGCGCGACGGACAAGGCCGCGCCGACGGCAACTACGGCAGCCTGCCGCACTACGAACCCAACAGCTTCGGACAATGGCAGCAACAACCCGACTTCGCCGAACCGCCTTTGAAAATCAACGGCGACGCGGCACACTGGGACTACCGCCAAGACGATGACGACTACTTCAGCCAACCGCGCGCCTTGTTCAACCTGATGAACGACGCGCAGAAACAGGCTTTGTTCGGCAACACCGCCGCAGCCATGGGCGATGCGCCTGACTTCATCAAATACCGCCATATCCGCAACTGCTACCGTTGCGACCCGGCATACGGCGAAGGCGTGGCCAAAGCCCTTGGACTGACTGTCGAAGATGCCCAAGCCGCCCGCGCGACCGATCCCGCACTGGGTCAGGCCGGTTTGCTGTAATTTGAAAGGAGCAGCCCATGTGGATGGAAATTGAAGAAATCCTGTCCCGTGCCGTCCGCTACCGGAAATAACCGGGCATAAAAATGCCGTCTGAAACGTCGTTTGACCGCTTCAGACGGCATTTCCACACCCCGCCTTTGCCGCTTCAGACGGCATTCTCCGTCCGCCTTTGCCGCTGTAGGGCTGTAGGGCGGGCTGAAGGATGGGCGTAGGGTGGGCTTCAGCCCACCAACTCCACCAATCCTACCAACCCACTTTTCCGCGTCATTCCCACGAAAGTGGGAATCCAGAACGTAAAATCTAAAGAAACCTTTTTCCCCGATAAGTTTCCGCACCGACAGCTCTAGATTCCCGCCTGCGCGGGAATGACGAATCCATTCGCACGGAAACCAAAATCCCGTCATTCCCACGAAAGTGGGAATCTAGAACGCAAAATCTAAAGAAACCGTTTTTCCCGATAAGTTTCCGCACCGACAACTCCAGATTCCCGCCTGCGCGGGAATGACGAATCCATCCGCACGGAAACCAAAATCCCGTCATTCCCACGAAAGTGGGAATCCAGAACGCAAAATCTAAAGAAACCGTTTTATCCGATAAGTTTCTGCGCCGACAGCTCTGGATTCCCACCTGCGCGGGAATGACGGGATTTCTGTTTTTGATTTTTTTGTTTTTGGGGAATGACGGGATTTGAGATTGCGGGCATTTATCGGGAAAACAGCAACCCCTCCTCCGTCATTCCCACGAAAGTGGGAATCCAGGTTCGTTGAGTTTCAGCCATTTCTAATAAATTCTTGCAACTTTGAGTTTCCGGATTCCCGCCTGCGCGGGAATGACGAATCCATCCGCACGGAAACCTGATCCTGTCATTCCCACGAACCTACATTCCGTCATTCCCACGAAAGTGGGAATCTAGAACGCAGGGTTGAAGAAACCATTTTATTTGATAAGTTTCCGCACTGACAGACCTAGATTCCCGCCTGCGCGGGAATGACGAGTTTCAAGATGACAGTGTTATCGGGAATGACGGTTCGGGTATTTCCTTACGCCCGCCCTGCGCCTGTAAACGGTAAGTGCATCAAAAATGCCGTCTGAAAGGTTTTTAGACGGCATTTGTTCATGGGCCGCGCTCGGGCGGTTTTGGCAAAATCAGTCGGCAACTGCCATCAGGCTGGCATTACCACCGGCAGCGGTAGTATTGATACTGCAAGAGATTTCTTCAAATACTTGCAGGATGTCCAAGCCTTGTTCGGACGGGAGGATGCGGATGAGTGCACCGTCGCGGTTTGCCAGCTCTTGCTTGCGGCTGCTGTCCAGCGGGCTTAGGGCGGCAACGTGGTTAACACCCGTGTTTTCAGGCTTGCTGCTGACTTGCAGCAGGCCTTCGAGGTCGGCGGTGTAGGCGGCAAGCGGGCTATCGGTTCCGACGACGGTTTGGATGCCTGCGGCGGCAAGTTCGGTCAGGGCGCAGAAGGCTTGCAGGAGGCTGCCGCCGTGTACCCAGACGCGTTTGGGCGCGCGCCAGCTCAGGGCGTTGCGTTCGCCGGTCGGACCGACTAAGACGGATTCTGCTTGGCGCAGGGTGCGGATACGGGCGTGTCCCAATGCCGATGCCGCTGATTTTTTCTCTTCCGCATTAAACGGCAGCTTGTGAATCAGGGCTTCGAGGCGTTTGAGCGCGGCTTCGTCCGCTTGTCCGATGCGGCTCAGCGGCGGGGCAACCCATTCGGGGATGCGGGTCAGTTTTTGCAGGTAGAACGAGCCACCTGCTTTCGGACCCGTGCCCGACATGCCGTGTCCGCCGAAGGGCTGTACGCCGACGACTGCGCCGACGATGTTGCGGTTGACGTAAACGTTGCCCGCTTCGATGCGTTCACGGATGCGTTTGACCGTGCCTTCGATGCGGCTGTGTACGCCGCTGGTGAGCGCGTAGCCTTTGCTGTTGATTTGGTCGATGATTTGGTCAAGCTCGTCGGCTTGGTAGCGGACAACGTGCAACACCGGGCCGAAGACTTCGCGGGTGAGTTCGTTCAAGTTGTTGAGCTCGAACAAAATCGGCAGTACGAAGGTGGATTTCGCAGAATCAACGTCGGAAGCGGCTTTGACTTCGTGGTAAGACTTGGCAACGCCTTTCATTTTGTTGATGTGCGATTGCAGATTTTGCTGCGCTTCGGCATCGATGACGGGGCCTACGTCGGTAGTGAGCTGAACGGGTTTGCCGACGACCAATTCGTCCATCGCGCCTTTGATGATGGCGAGCATCTTGTCGGCAACATCTTCTTGAACGCAAAGGATGCGCAGGGCGGAGCAGCGTTGTCCTGCGCTGTCGAAGGCGGAGTTGAGTACGTCCAAGCAAACTTGTTCCGGTAGCGCGGTGGAATCGACAATCATGGCGTTTTGACCGCCGGTTTCGGCAATCAATACGGGGCTGTCGTCGCGTTTGGCAAGGGCTTTGTTAATCAGTTGCGCCACTTCGGTCGAGCCGGTGAAAATCACGCCGCCGATGCGTGGATCGCCTGTCAGCGCCGCGCCGACATCGCCTGCGCCGAGGACAAGCTGCAAGGCGGAAGTCGGGATACCTGCTTCGTGCATGAGGGAAACGGCATAACCGGCAATCAGGCTGGTTTGTTCGGCAGGTTTGGCGATGACGGTGTTGCCGGCTGCCAATGCGGAAACGACTTCGCCGGTAAAGATGGCGAGCGGGAAGTTCCACGGGCTGATGGCGACAATCGCGCCGACGGCTTTGGCGTCTTTGGGCAGGGTGTTTTCGGCTTCGCCTGCGTAGTAGCGGCAGAAATCGACGGCTTCGCGTACTTCGGCAACGGCGTTGTTCAAGGTTTTACCGGCTTCGCGGACGGCCAACATCATCAATGCAGGTGTGTGTTGTTCCAACAGGTCGGCAAAACGGCGCAGGCAGTTGGCGCGTTCGGCGGCAGGCGTCGCGCTCCATTCAGGGAATGCAGCAACGGCTGCGCCAATCGCTTCTTGGGCAAGCGCGGCATCGGCAAAGCTGACTGTGCCGACGATGTCGTCGTGGTCGGCAGGATTTTTAATCGGTTGCGCTTCGCCGACATCGCGGGCTTTGCCGTTGACAATGGACGCGGCATGGAAGTCTTGCGCGGCGGCGCGGTTGAGTTTTTCTTGAAGCTGTTGCAACACGGTTTCGTTGCTGAAATCGACACCTTGGGAATTCAGACGGCCTTTTCCGTACAAATCGCGCGGCAGCGGCAGGGCGTTGTGCAGGTGGATGCCTTGTTCGGCGATGGTGTCGAACGGGCTCTTAATCAGGCGGTCGATGCTGATGTTTTCATCGACGATTTGGTTGACGAAAGACGAGTTCGCGCCGTTTTCCAACAGGCGGCGCACCAAGTAGGCGAGCAGGGTTTCGTGTGTGCCGACCGGGGCGTACACGCGCACGCGGCGTCCTAAGTTTTGCGGGCCGACGACTTGGTCGTACAGGGTTTCGCCCATACCGTGCAGGCATTGGTGTTCAAAGTCTTTGCCTTTGCCCATTTGGTAAATCGCGCCCAAAGTGTAGGCGTTGTGGGTGGCGAATTGCGGGAACACGGCATCTTGCGCAGAAAGTAGTTTGCGCGCGCAGGCGAGGTAGGAAATGTCGGTGTGGACTTTGCGGGTGTAGGTCGGATAGCCGTTCAAGCCGTCCACTTGCGCCCATTTGATTTCGCTGTCCCAATACGCGCCTTTGACGAGGCGGATCATTAGTTTTTGGTTGTTGCGGCGGGCAAGGTCGATCAGGTAGTCGATAACGAACGGACAACGTTTTTGGTAGGCTTGAACAACGAAACCGATGCCTTTGTAGCCGGCCAAGTCAGGGTCGGAAACCAAAGCTTCCATCAAGTCCAAAGACAATTCGAGACGGTTGGCTTCTTCGGCATCGATATTGATACCGATATCGTATTTTTTACCCAAAAGGAACAATTCTTTCAGGCGAGGTAAGAGTTCGCTCATCACGCGTNCGTGTTGGGCGCGCGAGTAGCGAGGGTGGATGGCGGAGAGTTTGACGGAAATACCGTTGCCTTCGTAAACGCCTTGGCCTGCGGCATCTTTGCCGATGGCGTGAATGGCTTGAACGTAGTCATTGTAGTAGCGGTTGGCATCTTCTTCGGTGTAGGCGGCTTCGCCCAACATATCGAAGGAGAAACGGTAACCCATTTTTTCGCGCTCTTTACCGTTTTGCAGGGCTTCTTCAATGGTTTGTCCGGTGACGAACTGTTTGCCCAACAGGCGCATGGCGTAATTCACGCCTTGACGGATGAGGGGGGCACCACCTTTGCTGATCAGGCGGCTGAGTGCGGAACTCATTTGTTTGTCGTTTGTGGCGGTCAGTTTGCCGGTAATCAGCAGGCCCCAGGCGGCGGCGTTGACGAAGAGGGAAGGGCTGTTGTTCAGATGGCTTTTCCAGTTGCCTTCGGAGATTTTATCGGCAATCAGGCGGTCGCGGGTAGCGTTGTCGGGAATACGCAAAAGAGCTTCCGCCAGGCACATGAGTGCGATGCCTTCGTCGCTGGAGAGTGAAAACTCGTGCATCAGTGCATCGACGCCGCTGGCTTTGGTGCGGCTGGCACGGACTTGGGTAACCAGGCGGCGGGCAAGCTCGGAGGCGGCTTGACGTTCTTCATCGCTCATCTGGGCGCGCTGCAGCATATCTTGTACGGCTTCGATTTCGTCGCGGCGGTAGGCATCGGTAACGGCTTGGCGTAGGGCGGTTTGTGCCGGAAATGCAAAATGAAACATTGTTTGGATTCTCCAGGTTTTTTCTTGGGGGATTCAGACGGCATCAGTATGGTCTGAAATACGGTAATATCGTAATAAATCCGCAGATGAAATACAAGTTCTCAAATGCCGGTAGATTTATTATTTTCATTTCTTTGAAAATGAAACGGATAAAACATAAATAAAGCCTGTATGCAGGCACGATTTATTTGTGTTTGACCCGGAAACGGGTTCAGACGGCACGAAGAAGGATGCCGTGCCGTCTGAAAGGGGTTTATTGGGCGGCGCGGTAGTCTGCGTCGGCTTTTTCAAAACGTTCTTGGATTTCTCGGGAAGGCTCTTTGCCGACAAGTGAAACTAACACGGCAATGATTAAGCAAACAATAAAGCCCGGGACGATTTCGTACATCGTCAACAAGCCGCTTTCGCCTGCCGCTTGAGCCGGTTTTTTCACCCATTCAGCCCATGCCACCACAGTCAGCGCGCCGGCAACCATACCTGACAATGCGCCGTAAGCGGTAATGCGTTTCCATAATACGGACAGAATCACAATCGGGCCGAANGCCGCACCGAAACCTGCCCACGCGTAAGACACCAGTCCCAATACTTTGCTGTCGGGATTGGAGGCAATCAGGATGGAAATCACGGCAATCGCCAATACCATCAGGCGGCCGACCCATACCAATTCTGACTGTTGCGCGTTTTTACGCAAAAAGCCTTTGTAGAAGTCTTCGGTAATCGCGCTGGAACAAACCAGAAGCTGGCATGACAGTGTGGACATCACGGCGGCAAGAATCGCGCTCAGGATGATGCCCGCAATCCAAGGGTTGAACAGCAAAGTAGAAAGCGCGATGAAGATGCGTTCGTGGTTGCCCTTCATTGAAGCGACTTGGTCGGGATTGGCACCGAAATACGCAATGCCGAAATAACCGACCGCTACCGCGCCTGCCAAACACAATACCATCCAAGTCATACCGATGCGGCGTGCGGATACCAGCGATTTTGCGCTTTCGGCCGCCATAAAGCGCGCCAGGATGTGCGGTTGGCCGAAGTAGCCCAATCCCCATGCAGCAGTGGAAATAATGCCGATAACCGTCGTACCTGTAAACAGGCTGCCGTATTCTTTACCCGTGCCTGCGGCAACGCTTTGAATCGCGGCAGACATTTGTTCCGCGCCGCCCAAGCCCAAATAGACCATTACCGGCGTTAAAATCAGCGCGAAAATCATCAAAGATGCTTGCAGCGTATCCGTCCAGCTGACTGCCAAGAAACCGCCCAAGAAGGTATAGACGATGGTCGCGCCCGCGCCCAGCCACATTGCCTGGTTGTAAGTCATACCTTCAAACAGGCTTTGGAACAGGGTTGCGCCCGCCACAATGCCGGAAGCACAGTAAATTGTGAAGAAAAACAAAATAATTAGTGCGGAAACCACTTTCATCAAGTGTCCGCCTGCGCCGAAGCGGTGGAAGAAATAATCCGGCAGGGTCAGTGCATTGTTGGCATATTCGGTATGTACGCGCAGACGGCCTGCCACCAAAAGCCAGTTGAAATATGCGCCGATCACCAAGCCGATGGCAATCCACGCTTCATTTAAACCGCTCAAATAAATCGCGCCGGGCAGCCCCATCAAAAGCCAGCCCGACATATCGGACGCACCCGCCGACATCGCGGTAACAAACGGGCCCAAGCTGCGCCCCCCCAAAATGTAATCGTCGAAATTGCGCGTAGAAAAATAGGCGGCAAGTCCGATCAGAAGGACTGCGATCAGATAGATTGCAAAAGTAATGTACATGGGATTCATGTGCTATTCCTCGTCTAAAACTTCAAAATTACAGGCTTTGAAATTGCAAGCAACTCATGCCTGAAATGTTTTTCTAATAAAAGTACAACGGAAAATCCGGGGAATCTGTAAAGATATTCGGATAAATTATTTTCAATCACAACAAGATATGTAATGAAACTATATGAAATTGTAAATAATTTGACTCAGCATAACCCAAATTTTTTTGTTTGCAAAGCATTTATGGTTCAAAAAAGATGAGGAAAATCCATCTCTCGGCATTAAATATTTTTAAAACAGCATGTTATTTTGTAGTGTCTTGTAGTCAAAAAGGGGGGGTGGAATATGAAATCCGTTTTCTGCCGGCAGGTGTCTTGAAGTGTAATTTAGTAACCGCGAAGGACGTGAGGCAGATTTACCGCGGATAACCTGCCGCCCGTTTTCAGACGGCATTTTTCCTTATACAATAGCCGTTTGAATTTAATATGTTCAGGAAGGATACAGATTATGTTCGGCAAACAGCTTTTTGAAGAAGTCGGTTCGAAGATTAGCGAAACC
The DNA here is from genome assembly GCF_050896295.1 of Neisseria sp. SLRRB23. Lineage (NCBI taxonomy): Bacteria > Pseudomonadati > Pseudomonadota > Betaproteobacteria > Neisseriales > Neisseriaceae > Neisseria > Neisseria sp. SLRRB23. The sequence goes on along the minus strand of NZ_JBPBFH010000027.1, from coordinate 6,678 downwards.
ATCGCCAACAGCCCTGCCAAAGATGTGGAAAAAAATATTAAGGCTATGTTGGGCAGTGCGTTCAACCGTATGGATTTGGTCACACGCGAAGAATTCGACATCCAGCAGCAGGTTTTAATTAAGACACGCACCAAACTGGTCGAGCTGGAAGAGCGACTGGCGAAACTCGAAGCCACTCAAGAGCCTGAAGAAGCTGCTTTGAAAGCCGCCGAAGCTGCTGCGGAAGAAGCTGTTGCAGAAATCAAACAACAAACCGAAGCTGTCGAATAAGGCCGTCTGAAACATGTCGCTTGCCTTGGTTTACAGCCGCGCCTTGAGCGGTATGAATGCGCCGTTGGTCGAAGTGGAAGCCCACCTTGCCAACGGCCTGCCGCATTTCAACATCGTCGGACTGCCCGATACGGAAGTCAAAGAAAGCCGCGACCGCGTGCGCGCCGCCATCATCCAAAGCGGTTTCGACTTTCCCGCCAAAAAAATCACCGTCAACCTCGCCCCTGCCGACCTGCCCAAAGAATCGGGACGTTTCGACCTGCCGATTGCGCTGGGCATCCTCGCCGCATCCGGACAAATCGCACCTGAAAAGCTCGCGCAATATGAGTTTGCCGGCGAGTTGGCACTTTCCGGTATGTTGCGCCCCGTGCGCGGCGCGTTGGCGATGGCGTGGCAGGGCATGCAGGCCGGACGTTCTTTTGTCTTGCCGCAGGAAAACGCAGAACAAGCCGCCGTAATGCGCGGCATTACCGTTTACGGCGCGCGCTCTTTGGGCGAAGTTGCCGCCCATTTGAACGGTATCGAACCTTTGGTGCAAACCGAATACCAAGTTCCTCAGATGCCGTCTGAAAACGCCAAACTGCCCGACCTTGTCGATGTCAAGGGTCAACATACCGCCCGCCTTGCTTTGGAGATCGCCGCCGCAGGAGGACACAGCCTCTTGATGATGGGGCCGCCGGGAACGGGCAAATCCATGCTTTCCCAACGGCTGCCCGGTATTCTGCCGCCTTTGACCGAAGACGAATTGGTCGAAGTATGGGCGTTGCGTTCGCTCCTGCCCAACCACCAACAACAACTCGACAGCCACCGTCCTTTCCGCAGCCCGCACCACAGTGCCAGTTCGGCAGCCATGGTCGGCGGCGGTTCCGATCCGCGTCCGGGCGAAATTTCATTGGCGCATCACGGCGTTTTGTTTTTGGACGAGCTGCCCGAGTTTGACCGCAAAGTTTTAGAAGTTTTGCGCGAACCTTTGGAAAACGGCGAAATCCACATTTCCCGCGCGGCGCGTCAAGCCGTTTATCCGGCGAAATTCCAGCTTGTCGCCGCCATGAACCCTTGTCCGTGCGGTTATCTCGGGCATCCCGTCAAGCCCTGCCGCTGCACGCCCGAAAGCGTCGCGCGTTACCGCAGCAAGATTTCCGGTCCGCTGCTTGACCGCATCGATTTGACCATCGAAGTCCCCAGCCTGTCCGCCGCTGAACTGATGCAGCAGGAAGCAGGGGAAAGCAGCGCACGCGTGTTGGCGCGCGTGATCGCCGCCCGCGACAAACAATACGCGCGGCAAGGCAAAGTGAATGCCGCCTTGAGTGTCAGTGAACTCGACACGTCCGCCCGCATCCAAAAAGAAGCGCAGGAAGCCTTGGGCAGCCTGTTGGAAAAACTCTCCCTCTCCGCCCGCAGTTTCCACCGCATCATGCGCGTGGCGCGTACGTTGGCGGATTTGGCAGGCGACGAAGAAGTCGGCAGAAGCCATGTTATGAAAGCCGTGGGCTTCCGTCGTGCTTTGTGAAAGGGTGTCGGGTCAGATTTTGCTCAAATATGGCAATATTGTTAGAATATCTGCCCGTACGCAAACGGTGTCAATGCCGTCTGAAATACATTAAGGTATGTTTATGAACAAATTTTCTCAATCCGGAAAAGGTCTGTCCGGTTTCTTCTTCGGTCTGATACTGGCAACAGTCATTATTGCCAGTATTTTGTTTTATTTAAATCAAACGGGTCAAAATGCGTTTAAGAGTCCGTTTTTGTCGAAACAACCGGCAGAAACAGAAATCCTGAAGCCGAAAAACCAGCCTAAAGAGGACGTGCAGCCGGATCCGACCGATCATAATGTGTTGACCGAACCGGATGGTGCTAAAACATTGGAATCAACAGATGGGGAAAAAACCATCGACAAACAGGACGTTGCCGATAAAGTCACTGAGGTTGCGGAACAAACAGACGAGCCGGAACAGGAAGAGCCGAAAGAGCGGAATATACGCAAGAAAGCAGGGCAGTCGGAAGAGCATGTAAGAGGAGTTAGGGAAGAAGTATCGAAGAAAGATGCGGGAATGCCAAAAAAACAAGCGGTAAAACCTTCCGAAACAGTAGAGAAAAAAGCGGTAAAAGAAGAGAAAAAGGCAGGAAAAGGCAAAACCGAACCCAAGCCGACACCGGAGCAAATCCTTAACAGCGGAAGTATTGAGAAAGCACGCAGCGAAGCTGCAAGAGAAGTGCAAAAATTGAAAACCTCCGTTAAGGAGGAGGCAACGAATTACCTGCAAATGGGAGCGTATGCCAATCGTCAGAGCGCAGAAGAGCAGCGTGCCAAGTTAGCGATATTGGGTATTTCTTCCAAAGTGGTCGGCTACCAGGCGGGAAGTAAAATGCTCTACCGAGTACAAAGTAACAATATGTCTGCCGATGCGGTGAAAAAAATGCAGGCCGAGTTGAAAAAACATGGGGTCGCCAGCCTGATCCGTTCGATTGAGGGCAAATAACCATGAGAATTAAACACTTTTTGCCGTTGCTGTTGTCGGTAGTCTTGTCTGCGCAGGCATATGCCCTGACGGAAGGGGAAGATTATCTTGTGTTGGATAAACCCATTCCTCAAGAACAGTCGGGTAAAATTGAGGTTTTGGAATTTTTCGGCTATTTCTGCGTACATTGCCATCATTTCGATCCTTTGTTATTGAAACTGGGCAAGGCATTGCCGTCTGATGCCTATTTGAGGACGGAGCACGTGGTCTGGCAGCCTGAAATGCTCGGATTGGCCAGAATGGCAGCAGCCGTCAATTTGTCAGGTTTGAAATATCAGGCAAATCCTGCTGTGTTTAAAGCAGTTTACGAACAGAAGGTTCATTTGGAAGACAGGACGGCCGCCGGAAAATGGGCTTTGTCTCAAAAAGGCTTTGATGGTAAAAAACTGATGCGCGTTTATGACTCTCCCGAGGCAGCCTCCGCCGCATTAAAAATGCAGAAACTGACGGAACAATATGGTATTGACAGCACACCAACCATTATTGTCGGTGGGAAATACCGCGTAATCTTTAATAATGGCTTTGATGGTGGAATCGATACCATTAAAGAATTGGTTGACAAAGTCAGGGTAGAACGCAAACTGTCAAACCGTTCTACGCAAAAATAATCTTATCCCTCATACACCTGAAAGAAACCAAGCAATGGATTTTATGATTGTCCTGAAAGCCCTGATGATGGGTTTGGTAGAAGGTTTTACCGAATTCCTGCCTATTTCCAGTACCGGTCATCTGATTGTGTTTGGTAACTTGGTCGGTTTTCACAGCAACCATAAGGTTTTTGAGATTGCTATCCAGCTTGGTGCGGTTTTGGCCGTGGTGTTTGAATACCGCCAGCGTTTTTCAGGTGTGTTGCATGGTTTGGGTAAAGACAAAAAAGCCAACCGATTCGTCCTCAATCTTGCCGTCGCTTTTATGCCGGCTGCCGTGATGGGGTTATTGTTCAGCAAACAAATCAAAGAGTATCTGTTTAACCCCTTGAGTGTTGCAGTCATGCTGGTTTTGGGCGGTTTTTTTATTTTGTGGGTAGAAAAACGTCAAAGCTATGCGGTGTCTAAAAAAATTGATGTTGATGCACTCCGTCCGGTTGATGCGTTGATGATCGGTATTGCTCAAGTGTTTGCCTTGATTCCGGGAACATCTCGTTCAGGCAGTACGATTATGGGCGGGATGCTTTGGGGCATCGAACGGAAAACTGCGACAGAATTCTCGTTTTTCTTGGCTGTGCCGATGATGGTTGCCGCAACAGCTTATGATGTTCTGAAACATTACCGATTTTTCACATTACATGATATCGGTTTGATTTTGATTGGCTTTGTTGCTGCCTTTGTTTCAGGCTTGGTAGCGGTAAAAGCGTTGCTGAGGTTTGTTTCTAAGAAAAATTATATTCCTTTTGCCTATTACCGTATTGTTTTTGGTATTGCCATCATTATATTGTGGCTGTCAGGCTGGATAAGTTGGGAATAAAGTCATGTATCCGGTTTGAGAATATATTTTCGGGTCGGATTTGTATCTGATAGCAGAAAGATGATGTTAGATTAATCAGTACCCTGATTTGTTTCAGAGTTTGAAAGAAAATACTTTTTATTGCACTAACTAATCAACGTTACCGCAGTTGCATCGTTACAGCGGCTTTGAACTGGAGAAGCCGCCTCGAAATGGCTTTGATGGGCATTTAAACGCAATATGCCGGAGAGAATCATGGAATTTATCCAACTGATCCAACTGCTTGCGAACAGGTTGACAGTAAACCGCAAATGGCATGCCTACCTGTACTGCCTGCCGTTTACCGCCTATTGGGTATCGGCGGACAAAGAGATTGTCCGAACGCTCGTTATGGGAGACGGGTTTTTTGTTTGGATACTTTGTACGGCATTATTCGGTATGTGGTTCTTCTGCCGCCGACAGCGGTGGTTGTGGGTTCTTCCCTATCTCTGCATATTCAAGATTTTATTGTCCCTTATCTAGCCTGTACCGCCCGCCACGGGGCGGTTTTTTAATAAGTTCTAAACCCGATTAAAAGCCGTTTCAGACGGCATTTGCCACAATAACCTCATCCAATTAAGCCTGTTTGCCGGTTTATCAAGGATTGAAAATAAAAGGTTGTGTTTTAATATTCCGTTGATGCAGCCCTAATTAGCCGTACAAATGCCATTTTATTTAATGGGGTCGATTTCTGCACAAACGGAAATACGGCTTTCCTTTGCAAAGGGATGGAATCGGGCAGGTATTTAAACACGGCCGAAATAAAAAAACAAAATAAAAAAGCACATACCGTTTATGGTGTGTGCTTTTTTATTTGGTGGAGGTAAGCGGGATCGAACCGCTGACCTCTTGCATGCCATGCAAGCGCTCTACCAACTGAGCTATACCCCCGAAATATGGTGGCGAATCAGGGATTCGAACCCCGGACACAAGGATTATGATTCCTCTGCTCTAACCGACTGAGCTAATTCGCCGTTTTGTGAAGTCGCTATTATATGTTTTTTTGTTTTTTTGACAAGCCGTATTTTCTAATTTTAAATTAGTGCACTGTTTTTAAATATTAAAAATTTTATGCCGTCTGAAAATGGTTAAGACGGCATGAGGATTAGAGTTTGTGGCAGATGTCGCCGAAACAAAATCCTGTCCAATCGATATTGATATTTTTACCGAATGCGATGACTTTAAACAATTCTCCCATTTCATGTTGGTCGATTAGTTTTTGAACAGCGGCGGCTTCACGGATATAGGCTGCCGAATCTGTTTGACCGGTCTGCGCCAACAGCTCGGTAATGCCCAGGTTCAATAAGAAATGGGATTGGGGAAGGTAACCTATCAAATCTAATCCGGCATCCGTCCCTGCTTGTGCAATGTCGGTAAAGTTGACATGTGCGGTCAGGTCGGCCAATCCGATGAAGTCAAAAGGATTGTGGATAACGTGATGTCGGTAGTGTCCGATTAGAGTACCTTGATTGCGTTGAGGGTGGTAATACTGCGCTGCATCAAAACCGTAGTCGATGAATATCATGCAGCCGTGTTCGAGTCTTGAGGCAAGGGTGCGGATAAAGGCATATTGTTGCGGATGTAGTTCGCTGGTATAGGGGGAAGTTATTTTTGGGAAGTAGAGGGAAGCCAATGCAGATAGCTGCAAGTCGTGCAGCGGTCGTGCCAAATAGGTAAAACGGTCATTATCCAGGCAAACACCGACATGCTCGAATGAGCCGCCTTCATCTTTACGGATGATTTCGACAGGCATGGCATCGAGTACTTCGTTACCGATGATGATGCCGTCAAATGTTTCCGGAAGTGCAGATAAGTGGACAATTTTTTGGGCGGCTTGAGGTGCGAGGGTCTGAATCAGGTCTTTCTGACGAGCAGCCAGTTCTGGCGATATTTCAATAATGTAGTAACGGTTAATGCCGTCTGAAAGGTTGTTTAACAAATCGGCGGCGAGTTGACCGGTCCCTGCACCGAATTCATAGATATTGCCTGCGGTTTGGGGTAGGAGTTCTTGAAGTTGGCGCGCCAGTGTTCGGGCGAACAGGGGGGTAAGGGTCGGGGAGGTAATAAAATCTCCGTTGTTACCGATTTTATGGCTGCCTCCGGTGTAATAGCCGTATTGAGGGGCATATAAAACCAGCTCCATAAAACGTGAAAATGGAAAGGAACAGTATGTTGGCACTCAATGCAATAGTAGAAAAGAAACCCATCAGGCGGTAATAAACCACCATGAATGCAGCAACGATGGCAAAACCCCATAAAGTCGAATGGAAGCCTTTTTCGCGGTCGGGTCGCTGGCTTCGTGGCAGCCGCAAAACTGGTCGGCGGACGCTTTGGCGCGGTCAGACCTTGACCGCCTGCGCGCCCGCGCCCGCAGCCTTGCGCGCGACAACGACTATATGCGCAAGTT
>NZ_JBPBFH010000026.1:0-31123 GCF_050896295.1 Neisseria sp. SLRRB23 | reverse complement strand
CGGGAATAGGTCCGGCGAAGGCAAAGGCCATTGTGGAATACCGTGCGCAAAACGGTGCGTTCAAGTCTGTGGACGAGTTGACGAAGGTTAAGGGTATCGGCCCTGCGGTGTTGGCGAAGCTGAAGGACCAGGCTTCTGTCGGCGCGCCTGCGGCTAAGGCCCCTGCCAAACCGGCTATACCGGCTGCTAAAAAGTAGAGCGGGAAACATGCATACTGCTGAATGGGATAGTAAGTCTGTTCAAAGAAATATGTTGAATAATCTGTTCTTATTGGAAGTAAAGTAATGACTGATAATCGGGGGTTTACGCTGGTTGAATTAATATCAGTAGTTTTGATATTGTCTGTACTTGCTCTAATTACTTATCCAAGCTACCGTAATTATATTGAAAAGGCTAGAATAAGTGCGGTACGCTCGGCTTTATTAGAGAATGCACATTTTATGGAAAAGTTTTATCTACAAAATGGGACATTTAAGCAAACATCTACTAAGTGGCCAAAGTTACCGATTCAAGAGGCTGAGGGTTTTTGTATTCGGTTGAATGGGGTTGCGAGAGGTGCGTTGGACAGTAAGTTTATGTTGAAGGCCGTTGCTATAGATAAAAATAAAGAGCCTCGTATTATTAAGATGAATGAGAATTTGGTAACTTTTGTTTGTGAAGGATCTGCCAGTTCTTGTGATGATGGATTAGATTATTTTAGAGGTAATGATAAGGGTTGTACATTATTTAAGTAGGCTTAAAATTATCGGCGTTGTTTACAAGTGTGGGAGATATTGTCAATAACGCCGGTATTTTTTATAGATTATGTTTGTTCCTGATTCCGAAAGGGATATGGACGGAAGGCAGGATTTCTGTGGCAGAATCCAGATGTATTTTTTGATCATCAAAGAAAATATGGGGTTTGAGTACTTCAAGAATTTTTCTTTTTTCAATACCGCCGAGAAAAAAGGCCTCATTTACGGTTATTCCCCAGCTGCGCATTGTGTTAATCACACGCTTGTGGGAGGGGGCATTTCTAGCAGTAATAATTGCAATACGTAATTTTGGTTTGTATTGCCTGTTAGTTACGGAGAAGTCTTTTTCCTGTATTTGGATTTCTGATAATTTTTTTAGGAATCCCGTTAATGGCCCTGAATTATGTGTTTTGTTACTATGTTTCAATTCATATTCTTGGAAAGACCGTATTCCTTGATCTGCATAGATTTTTTCTGACGAATCATCAATAAGAACACCATCAAAATCCAACGCAATCCTTAATTCCGAATCACTGAGACAACCATCTTCGAAATGAGATGCTAAAACGTGTCCGGCAGGGTAGCCCGCTGTGATGGCTTGTCTCACATCAACTTCATTTGCAGATAAGAATAAATCAATCGATAGTGTTTTAATGTATCTATGCGGGTCTCCACCTTGAAGGAATAAGGCTCGTGTAATATCAAGCCCATAGGCTTCTATCGAATTCATGACCCGCAAACCGGTATCTGGATCGTTTCTAGATAAAAGAATAACTTCAATCGGTGGGTCGTTTGGGTTTATTTCATTGATTGACAGAAGTTTCTTAATAAATGGAAAGGCAACGCCTTCTTTTAGGGGATGGTTTTGTTTTTCCCTCTGATATTGCCTATAGGTTTCTGCCCCTTCCGTTCTAAATATATTATCCGATTCGGATAAGTCGAATAGGGCACTTGATGCTAAGCCGATTACAAGTCGTTTCGATAAATCATAGGACATAATAAGGATATCTTTAGCCGTGGATTTATGGAGCATGGTAGCAAAAATTGTATCGGGGTGTACATTACTAATCTGAAAGGTTAAACAGATTTTATAATGCCGTCTGAAGATATTTTCAGACGGCATTTTGTTTCCAATTCGTTATAGGTTTGTATTTTTCCTATGCAATATAGTAATTTAAGGTATGTTTGCACTTTTAGACATAAGGGAATCGCAGCCCCCGTCTTTAATGTACAAATCACTATCCAGCTTCAACCATATCCAATAGTTTTCCGAACCGCACACCTCCGCCCGATAATGCCCGGCGGAAGTTTTTCGGACATCGCGAACCTTGCCCTGTTGAAGACACAACAGGCCGCGTTTGGCGATATGGGGCGGGAACAGGTGGAGCGGATGGATACGGGGCATGGTTGGCTTCCAAGAAGTTTTTGAAATATGGGAAGTTTACTGATTCAGATGATCTTTAGTTTGATTGGAAAGGGAAGTAGTTTGGAAAGACCATGAGCATGCGTACTGCACACACCCTACGCATAAATTTAAGATTCTTTGTAATTCACAGGTAGGGTGTTGTGTGCCCGAAGGCGCGCATGCGATTGGATGTGGGCTACGGCTTGCTAGTCGCCGCCAACGGCGTTATCGTCCCCATGCTTTGCGAATATTACGCCCTCGAAGGCATCTCCGACTTAGTGGCCACCGTCCGCAAAATCCGCCAAGCCATCAACCCCGACCTCGACGTAACCGGCATCGTCCGCACCATGTACGACAGCCGCAGCCGCCTCGTCGTCGAGGTCAGCGAACAGCTCAAACAACACTTCGGCAACCTGCTCTTCGATACCGTCATCCCCCGCAACATCCGCCTCGCCGAAGCCCCCAGCCACGGCCTCTCCGCCCTCGCCTACGACGCCCACGCCAAAGGCACCCAGGCTTATCTCGACTTGGCTGATGAACTGATTGCGCGTTTGGAAAAATAAATAGGGATATGAATATAAAAAGGCCGTCTGAAAGGTAGATAGTACTTTCAGACGGCCTTTGGTTTGGTTCAATCAAGAGTAGATATACACCCTAACAACTTTATACTGATAAAATAAAACCCTCTTTAGCAACAATATCCTTTTCTTCTTTAATATTTTCCAAATCTGGAATAATTGCCAATTTTGAGCCAGTCCGTAACTCTTTCCATGTAGATAAATTTTCATTTTTTAATGCGTTAAGGTGAATGAAATATCTTGTGCCATCTTTTGAACGAGCAAAAATAAATTTTTGTAATCTATCTCCATCTTTCAATTGTTTCTCAACAGTTACTTCAATATGTTGATCTGTCATACGCTGTGACGAAAACGACTGTTTTTTTTCTCCAGATTTAAAGTCACTAAGAAAATTACTCCAATAAACAGATTTAAACAAATTTCTCTGTCTTTTATTGTGCATACGCTCAATAAAATCAATTAAAAAGTTGCAATCTCTATGTGGATAAGATAAGTATTCCTTAATTTCAGGTACATGGAGTGTAATAAAATCTAACCAGCTTACAGAATCTTTATGAGAGCTATATTCAGGTTTTGTAGTCATCAACATTGCAATTTCATTACAAATATTCCTTACCTGCAAAGATGCACATTTTATATACCCATCAGTACGTAAAACATCACTCAACGTTTTAATTGCCCTAGAAATTCCATTAGCTCTTTCAGAAATATCTGAGATGTTTTCCACACTTGCTTTAATTGCTCTAGCTCTATATGAACCTTGGATTCCTCTAAATTTAGAGCCTTTCCATTCTTTAGTTAGCTCTAAGGTTTTTTCAAAATTATTAGAATACATTAAAGATCTAAATAGAAAATCTGTAATCAACTCCTCTAATTCATCAGGTTTGTTATCATGACTATATAGCTCTTCAAGTAATTGAGCAGCTTTATTTGGATCTCTTTGTAGAAAATATGAAAGAGCCAAAAAATATTTGGCAACTAACGATGTAGGATCTAACTCCAATGCTTTTTCAAAACGTGAAATTGCTCGCGGGAAGGCTTTCAACTCATTTAATAGTCTACCAAAACCTATATGATATGCAGAAAAACTTATAAAGTCCTTTTCTATTTGTTGAAATCTTTCTAATAACTCTGTAGCTTGTTGTGATTGCCCAGTTTGCTTTTTTCTCATTGATTTGAGTTTTTTATTTAAATCCAAAAGCAATATTTTTAAAGCACTCGGTAACTTATCATCAATATAATTAATGTTATTTTTCTCTATACCTAATCGTCTTTGCTGTTGCTCATGAACAGCAATCGCTTGTGCTCGTTGAGCTATATCATTTTGAATTTTTCCACGGATTTCAATATTTCTTGGGTTGGCTAACAATAAGTTAGATATTGACTCTCCAAGCTTATAAGTTTCAGCTTCATCATTAGTTTTTCTTATAATTAAACTAGTATTAGAAAGTTGTTGAATATTTTCAGCAACTTCATCCTCTGACAAACCTAAAATATCTCGCAAGTCAACTCTTGTAATATTTGGTTTTATATACAAGCACTCTAACACTTTAATTGCATCCTCACTCAATGCATCAATAAGGTTTCTAAAGGAGAACTGAGCAATCTCTTTATTAGCACACTGAATAGAAGAATCAATACTACCACCTTTCAAGTATAAATCTATAGTTAATCTTATCGCCAATGGATTAAAAAAACACATTTCTGCTATTCTCTTAAGCTTATTTTCTTCAATTTTATGTTCATTTAACCCACCATTTCTCTTAATTAAATATGTACGCGCAAGTTGTACAGCATCCTGTTTCTTCAAGTCATTAATTCTAATAATCTTACTATTATCAATTGAAATACGACTCGTAATTAACACCTTCCAAGTCAAAGGAATATCAGCCAAAAAATTATCGAATTCTCCACTATTATCGATTAATAGCGTTTCTAAATTATCAATACATAAGATTAATTTTTTATGCTCTTCTCCGTTTTTTAATAATGCAAAATTATCATATTCTGTATCTAATAACTCATTTAATATTTCTGTAATTTCTTTTTCTAACTCTAATACAGATTGTGCAGCTTCTAATTTTTTAATACCATTTTCAGTTAATTCTTCCTGTTTCAAAGTTACATAAACACATGCATCAAAATACTCTTGCAGAATAATCATCTACAATTCTTCTTAAGGTTTCTAAAACGATTGCCGTTTTACCACTTCCCCCAGGGGCAACTAAAGAAACAGTTAAAGAACGTCGATCAAGTTTGTTAATTAATGACTTTTGTAATGTAGAAACAATTTCATTTCTCCCAATCAACCCTGTAATTGAGTGTTCAAACCTATCAGGTATATTATTGGGTAACTTACTAAAGATATTAAGTAACCATTCATCAGGAGGGTCAATTATGCTATTACTTTCTGCAGCTAATAAGGTTTTCTGAATTTGCGTTAAACCTAAAATATCAATAATAGGTTCGCTTGCTAATGCCGCTACTTTATACCAATAATTTATGTGAAATGACCTATTAGGATGCGCAATAACATTTCTAATATGAAAAATCTCGTTCTGAATAAATAAATTTCTTAAATCAATAATATCAGATTCAAGATTGGTTCCTTTTACAACAGGTATAATCAATTGAAACAATTCGTCAAGATATGATTGTTCAACTAAGTCTTTTGTTGGTATCAATGTTTGAGATTGATCTCTATCATTTTTGTCTAATAACTCTTGTTTTTCTAAAACTAAATTACCAATTCCTATTTCAATATCATGTAAAACCATAGCTGTTTTACGTCTAAATAAGTTTAAGTCGCCTTCCAACATAATCTAACCCTTTAAATGAAAGATATAGCTTCATCTTAACATAAATTATTAAATAAAAGTTTAAATACTATTTAATTGTTTCCCACTCCTTCAACAACCTCTTCACCGACACCGGATACGGTGTCTTCAATTCCTGTGCAAACAGCGACACTCTCAATTCTTCAATCATCCATTTAAACCCTGCAAGGCCGTCTGAAACGGGCAATCCTTGTTTTACCAAGCCGTCGGTTTTTTCCTGCCACATTTGTTCCAGCTCTTGAATATCGGCTTCGCGGGCTGCGTCGCGGGCGGGGTTGCCGCTGTATTTTTCGAGACGCAGGGTCATGGCTTTGAGGTAGATGGGGAGGCGCGGCCATTGTGCCCACGGGGTGCGGGTGGCGAAGCCGGTGGCGAGCAGGGTTTGCAGGCGTTGGCGTAGGAGGTGGGTCAATGGATGCTTGCCGAGTTTGCTGTTGAGTTCGGCGTAGGCAGCGGCGGTTTCCTGCAGGTAACGACTGAGGGCTTCTTTGACGGCGGGCAGGCGGCTGCGGGCGCGTTTGATTTGTTCTTTGAAGGCTTTTTCGTTGCGCGGCAGCTCGTCTTCGCCGATAAAGGCGCGGTCGCAGACGGCTTGGGTTAGGTCGTCGCGCAGGGTGTCGGCATTGATGTGTTTGAGCAGCATGGCGGCTTGGGTGAAGCCTTGGATGCCTTTGTTCAGATCTTTTACCTGCTCTTTTAATTGCAGCTTCATCAATTCGATTACGCCTTGACGGTGTGCCTGTTCGGCGGCTTCGTTAGTGTCAAACAGGCGCAGGGCGATGCGGCCGTCTTTTTCTCTTTGCAGGCCGAGATAGCCGGTGAGCTGTTGTTTGCCGCGTGCGAATTTGATGGATTCGGGCAAGGTGCCGATGTCCCATGCGGTAACGTTGTCACGCTCAAATTCTTGGGTGTTGTCGCGGAAGGTAACGGCGGCGGCTTGGCCGAGTTGTTGTTGCAATTCGTGCAGTTTGCGGCCGCCGGCAAGCTCTTGTCCGCCGTCGTCGATAATGCGCAGATTCAGATAGCAGTGTTCGGGCAATTCTTGCGCCGCCCATGCGTCTTGGTCGATTTGCTCGAGAATCCGCATATCGCCGGCGCCTTTGGCGATAAAGTGCGCCAACTGGGGAATGATGGCGGCTTGGCGGTCGGGATTGCTTTCGAGAAATTTGGTGATGAAATCGGGTACGGGCACGCAAATGCGGCGGATTTGCTTCGGCAGTGCTTTAATCAGCAGCTGGATTTTTTCGCGCAACATACCGGGCACCAGCCATTCGAGTGACGGCGCGTGCAGGCGGTTGAGGACGGTCAGCGGCACGGTCATGGTCACCCCGTCGAGCGGATGGTGTGGCTCGAAGCGGTAGGAAAGTTTGAACTTGCCGTCTGCGGTTTGCCAGAATTTGGGGAACTGCTCTTCGGTAATGTGTGCGGCGGCGTGTTGCATCAAATCGTCGCGGCTGAGGAACAGCAGGCGCGGGTTGTCGCGCTCGGCGGTTTTGAGCCAGGCTTCAAAGGTGCGGATATCGGCAAGGGGCAAAGGTTTCAGACGGCCTTTTTGAGATGCAGGTTGCAGTTTGGGTTTGGGGTCGTCTGAAACATTTTGTAGGGTGTGTGAACTCGGTTCACGCACGTGCTTGTCCGCATCGTTGGAATCCACTACGTTGTGCAGGCTGCCTGCAACCGTTGAAGCTGCGGCACTCTGTTCCCTCTCCTGCGGGAGAGGGGTAGGGAGAGGGCTTGCTGAGATTGCGAAAAAATTGGTTTGGGCGGCAACTGTTTTGCCCTCTCCCCAGCCCTCCCCCACGGGGGAGGGGGTAGTTTGCTGCGGATTTGCAGGATGAAGGTCGTCTGAAACTGTTGAGGCTGCGGCACTCTGTTCCCTCTCCTGCGGGAGAGGGTTAGGGAGAGGGTTTGCTGCGGTTGCGGAAAAGTTGGTTTGCTGCGGATTTGCAGGATGCAGGCTGCCTGAAACCGCGTCTGCCGTATAAAAATTAGGCAGGCGTTCGTTATAAAACGCAAACAGGGCTTCGTCATCAACCAATACGTCTTGCTTGCGCGATTTGTGTTCGAGTTCGGTAATTTCTTTAATCAGCTTTTTATTGTGTGCAAAAAAGGCCGTCTGAAGATTGCTTTCCTGCGCCACCAATGCGCCGCGGATAAAGATTTCGCGCGCTTCTTCGGGCGCAACTTTGCCGTAAGACACGGGGCGGCGCGGCAATACGGTCAGGCCGTAAAGCGTCACGCGTTCGCTGGCGACGACTTCGCCACGTTTTTGCTCCCAGTGCGGCTCGAAATAATGATAGCGGACGAGGTGCGGCGCTTCCTGCTCTATCCATTCGGGCTGGATAACGGCGACGTCGCGTGCGTAAAGGCGCGTGGTTTCAACCAATTCTGCCGCCATCACCCATTTGGGTTTGGCTTTGAACAGGGCTGAGGCGGGGAAAAGGTGGAAGCGGCTGCCGCGCGCGCCGGTGTAGTCGTTGCCGTCGGGCGATTTCATGCCGACGTTGGCGATAAGGCCGGTGAGCAGGGCGCGGTGGATTTGTTCGTAGCCCGCTTCTTTGGCGGCGCGGATTTGGGCACGGTGTTGCTTCTTATCCAGTTGTTTTTGTTTGAGCTTTGCCGCCAAATCTTGGTCGCCCTTGCTTTCAGACGGCCTTAATTGTTCTTGGGAAGGAGGTTGTCTAAACGCAGCTTCCTTGGTGGTCAAACCCATTTCAATCGCGGTTTGGGCAAGCTGGTGGTGCAGCTCGCGCCATTCGCGCATACGCAGGTGCGACAAGAAATATTGGCGGCACCACTGCACCAGCTGCTTGTTGGACAAACCCTTGTCGCGCTCGCGCTGGAAACTGTCCCAAATATTCAGATAGGCAAGGAAGTCGGATTGCTTGTCGGTAAAGCATTCATGCGCCTTAGCCGCGGCATCGCGCGCTTCCAACGGCCGCTCGCGTGGGTCTTGAATCGACAGCGCGGATGCGATCACCAATATTTCCGCCATACAGTCGTGTTTCTTCGCCGCCAGCAAAATGCGCGCGATTTTCGGGTCGATGGGCAGGCGCGCCATTTGTTCGCCGAGTTTGGTCAGGCGGTAGTGCGTGTTGGTACCGATATGGCCCGAACTGTTTTGCAGGCCGTCTGAAACATTGGCTGGGTTGGATCGGGCATCCATGCCTGATCCGCGTACTTGGTTTTTCATATTTTGCATAGTCTTGTCAGTCGGGCATCTTCCCCGACATCATCTAAATTTGTCTTTATTGGTTTTCACGCCGCTTATTGCGGATAAACATATTCCGCCTTGCCGTCGCGAATGTTCAAGCTGCCTGCATCGCCTGTAATCAGATTGCCCGTTACCGAGCCTTCGCGACAACCTGAAACCGGCATATCGTAGCCCAACGTGTGAATCAGGAACGTTGAAAGCTGCTGATGGAAGGCAATCTCGCAAGGCGCAAAAGCCTGGTTGGCAGCCTGTTGCACGGCCTTATTCGGGCTGTACAAAACCAGCGGCACGAGATAGCTGTCGGGCTGCACCGTGCCTTGATTATAGGTATCTTGGCGCACATACTGGCCATGATCAGAGGTATAGGCAAACAGCCAGTTGCCGTCAGGCTGCTTTTGCAGCTGCTCGAATACGGTTTGAATCATTTGGTCGGTTTTGTGGATGGTGTTGTCGTACTTATCCACAATATTGGCTTCGCCGAATACTTTATCTTGAGGCTGCAACAATGCGCCGTATGGGACGTGCGAACCGCGTTGGTGCAACACGATAAAATGCTTGCCCTGCTGCAAATTGATTTTGTCGAACAACGGCAGCAGCTTCTCATCGGGCATATTGTCGTCGTTGCCATAGCCAAGCTGCGTCGGCTGAATCAGATGGTCTATCCATTTCTTACCGATTAAGTTCAAAATTGCCATTTGGTTTTCAGCCTGAGCACTGTAAAAATACGTCTCATAGCCCTGCTCTTTGGCGAGGCGGAACATATTGGTATCGCCGCCGCTGATTTGTTCCAAGCCGTTGGCCTGCGGTATGACGTTAAAGAAACTGGGCAGGGATACTGCCGTCATAAAGCCTGCGGAATAACTTTGTTTCACAATCGGCTTAAAATCGGCTTGCGACAGCCGGGTTAAAAACGGCGAAGTTTCGCGCCCGTAACCAAACAATTTCAAATGCGCCGCGCTTTCGCTTTCGCCCATAATCAGGACAATATTTTGAATACTGCCTTGCCCGATTTTGCTTGGAGCAGGCTGTTTGAACACAGGGATCTTGCTTAAATCAAACAACTGATACGGCAATACGCGTCCGACAAAATAACCGAAGCTGAAATAATTGGCTTTGATGCGGCTGTATGTCGGTTTGGGCGAAATACCGTGCTCTTGTTTCGTGTCGAACGAACGCACAAAAATCATCAGCATTAGGAAGGCAAACAGTATATCGGCAGAAAAATGCGTCTTACGGCGGAACTTGGCAAGGCTGCAAAACAACATGACTTCCAACACGCCCCACAACGCAGGCAGCCACAACTTATCCAGCATCGACGCGCCCGCGCCGCCAACTTCGGTAATCTCTTTCAGCATCAGCCAATAATTAATGCCCGTTATCCAGCTTTGATAAACCGCGTAATGCACATTGTTGGCAATAATGCTGAACGCAAAAAACACCGCAATCAACAAACGCGTTGCCTTATAACGCGCAAACAGATACAGCGCAGCAATCACAAATGTCAGCGCAAACGTTTCTGCCATTTTTGCAGCCGGTAAGGTTTCAATTCCGAATACAAAGCGATAAGCAATTTCGCTGGCAGTAAGTAGGGACGAATACAGAAAGAGAACGAAAAGGGATTTTTTCATAATGGGAAGTTCACAATAAAAGTTGCAGGACGGGTTTTGGGGCTCGGCAACGGTATTCTTCAGCAGCTATCTGTTTACAGATTGTTTTTCAAAAAACGAGGTTGTCTGAAAAGGGTTTGTGGAGTTGATTAAGGGTGGTAGGTTGTTTTTGGTTTTGTAGGTCAGGCATAAATGCCCATCCTACTTGATATACACAATTTTAGTACCGTCAATACGTAGGACTTGGGTATCTTGTAAATGTTGTAGCAGTTTGTCAGTTTCTTGTGCATTGGATTTTGTGAGTGCCTGGATTGTTTTGCGTAAAGTTTTGGTTTTATTAGGACGGTTCTTTAACGATAACGCGGCAATCACTTTTTTCCAAATAATTTCATCAGGTTCCCATGCGGTTTTTTTAGGCTGCTTGGGCGTTGGCTGTGGTTTAGGTTCAGTAAACGGTGCATATTCAATTTCCCCATTGTTTTGGCGGATCAGGTTTTGGTCGCGCAAATGTCGCGCAAAGGATTGAATGTCGTTGGTACCGACTGTTAAGTGAAGTGCATCTGCTCGGTTTTGCACGACGGCTTGAAAATCAGCGTAGGTTTTGGGACGTTGGCTTAAAATATGGCGTTGGATTCTTTGTAACAAATCATTATCACTGAGATGGTAGGAAACGGTTTCCTGTTCATCAATGCTGATGAAGTTTTGTGCTTTGAGTTTATTGATAACGTTAGCAGTGGTTATTTCGCATTCTTCATCGGCTTTTTCTTTAAACAAATCACTCAAAATATGCTTACGCAGATTTTGTCGCAGGTTATGCAGGCGGCAGGGGCGGAAAGCGTCGGGGCGGCGCAGTGCAGTTAGGGCTGCTTGGAAATAGGAAGTTAATGGTTGCTGTGGTTTGAGGGTGGTTTCAGGCTGAGGAGTGTTTTCCAGCAATGCTGACGGCGGTTCGGTAGTAATTTTCTGATGTTGTACTTCATCTATATTGGCTAGGCGCACGATACCCTTCGCCTGGTGGTTTTTCAAAATATGTTCGACCAGAACATCGTATCCTCCATCACGCGAGAGTATGCCGATTTGGGCATTGGGGTCTGTGGCGGTAATTTGTCCGAGGTAATAGGACAGGTAAAAATCCAATGCGTTTTTCCCCGTTTTTTGTAACTGGACAAGATGGACACGTTCGCCGAAACGTAGTAGGGATTGCACCAGACTAATAGGTAACATTTTGTGTAATACACCTATAAATAGCCAAATATGGGTATTTTCGGTTGGTAATTTGTCTAAGTTTTGCGGCTGGACGTTTTCAAAATCGATGAGTAAGTGTTTCATGTTTTTACCGTGTGCAATGTTGTAGGTTGGGCATCTAGATGTGCCGTAGTTTTATCGTTTGTTAGTCTTTGTCAGGTAGAAGTGTATATCCTACTTGTTTTCAGACGGCCTCTACTGCCCCCAATTCCAGCAACACCTGAAAACCGTCATTGATATACCGCGAATCGGGCATTTCTAAAAATGGGAATGCTGCCACATCACCCAAGTTCAGCGATGCCATGCGCAGGATGACGGCGGCGAGGTTGCTGCGGACGATTTCGGGGTCGGTGAATTCGGGGCGGCTATTGAAATCTTCTTCTGAAAACAGTCGGATACATACGCCTGCAGAGACGCGACCGCAGCGGCCGGAGCGTTGGCGGGCGGCGGCTTGAGAGATTTTTTCGACATGAAGCTGCTCCACCTTTGCCCGTGCGGAATAGCGTTTGACGCGTGCGAGGCCGGTGTCGATGACGTATTTGATGCCCGGCACGGTGAGCGAGGTTTCGGCGACGTTGGTTGCCAGCACGATGCGGCGTTTCGCGCCTGAGGGGTGGAAGATTTTGTGCTGCTCGGCGTGCGACAGGCGTGCGAACAGGGGCAGGATTTCGTCGTTGCGGCGCAGCGTGGATTTGCGCAGGGCTTCGGCGGCTTCGCGGATTTCGCGTTCGCCCGGCAGGAATACCAAGATATCGCCTTCGCCGTAGCGTGCCAATTCGTCGGCGGCATCGACAATTGCGTCGGTCAATTCTATTTCCGCGTCGTCTTCGTCTTCGCCGGTCAGCGGGCGGTAGAGGATTTCGACGGGGTAGGTACGCCCGCTCACTTCCAACACGGGCGCGCCGTTGAAGTGTCGGGAGAAGCGTTCCGCGTCTATCGTTGCCGAGGTGATGATGACTTTTAAATCGGGGCGGCGCGGCAGCAGTTGTTTCAAATAGCCCAAGAGGAAGTCGATGTTCAGGCTGCGTTCGTGCGCTTCGTCAATGATAATCGTGTCGTAGGTGGCGAGATAACGGTCGGTCTGCGTTTCCGCCAGCAGGATGCCGTCGGTCATCAGCTTGACGCAGGCATCGCGCGAGGTGTGGTCGGTAAAACGCACCTTATAGCCCACCGCGCTGCCGATTTCGGATTTCAGCT
Organism: Neisseria sp. SLRRB23; assembly: GCF_050896295.1. NCBI lineage: Bacteria > Pseudomonadati > Pseudomonadota > Betaproteobacteria > Neisseriales > Neisseriaceae > Neisseria > Neisseria sp. SLRRB23. The sequence goes on along the minus strand of NZ_JBPBFH010000026.1, from coordinate 18,306 downwards.
CTTCGGCAATCCGCTCCGCTACGGAACGCGCGGCAAGGCGGCGCGGCTGGGTATGTCCGATCAAACCCGCCGCCCCGCGTCCTAGTTCCAAACAAATCTTGGGCAACTGCGTGGTTTTGCCCGAACCGGTTTCGCCGCAAATAATCGTTACCTGATTTTCGGCAATCGCTTTTTTAATTTCGTCGAGTTTTTCGTGAACAGGCAAGGTGTTGTCGAACTCGGGTTTGGGCAATGCTGCCAAACGCTTCAAAAAGATTTCGTGCGATTTCCGGTATTTTTCTTCGACTTTGGACAAACCGCCGTATTTGTTGGGATTTTTGAAGGCGGATTGCAGGAAGTGGCGGTCTTTGGAGAGGGTTTGGGAGAAATCGGGAAACATGATTGGTGCGGGTACGGTAAAAATGAAATTATAGCAAACGCTTTGGTTGGGTTCGGGCAATATTGGGATGGGGCAATGCCGTCTGAAAACCGCATTCTGTCGTTCAGACGGCATTGTTGCTGAAATTTCAAGCGGCGGCGGAACGGTATTCAAATCAAGGCGGCTGCCGGCGTTTGATCGGGGGACGTTTTAATTTTCAGACGGCATTCCCGCTTTGCTGTTTGCGGCTTGCAGTCCGGCGGGCGTATTGCCGGCTTGGGCGGCGGTTTCCTGAAGCACGCGCCGGCGGAAACGCATTCCCGATGCGTGGTAAAACGGCTGCGGCGAAAACTGGCGCGAAACCTGCGAGGCGAAAATGCAGGCAATCAGCATCCAAAACAGCAGGCTTTGCCCGCCGGTCATTTCCATAACGATGACGGCGGAGGTAATCGGGGATTGTGTCGCGCCCGCCAGAAATGCCGCCATGCAGATGAGGACGATGATGTTTGCACCGGCGGATACGTCGGCGGCGGAGGCGATATGTTCGCCTAAGAATGCGCCTATGGTCAGCGAGGGAGTGAAAATGCCGCCCGGAATGCCTGCCCAATAGCTGAATACGGTGGCGAGCCATTTTGCCGCCGCCAGCCCGAAGGGGGCTTCGTAAACGCCGTGCAATGCCAGTGCGGCCTCGTGGTAGCCGGTGCCGTAGGTTTTGCCCTGATAAAGCGTGCCCAATGCGGCAAGCAGCAGACCCATGACAGCCGAGAGCAGCAACGGATGATTGCGGACGAAGCCCCGTATTTTGCGCGGGGAAAATGCCGCCGCGCCCTGATAGAGCAGCCGTCCGAACAGACCGCCCGCCGCGCCGCAAACCAGACCGGCCGCCACGACCCACATCAAAATATTTTCCAATACGCCGCCGTTGAAACCCGAAAAATACGGGTTGTTGCCCTGAATGGCGACCTGTATGAAACCGGAGGCGAGCACGCCCAAAAGAATTTGCCTTTCCCAACGCAGCATAATGCCGCGCCCGAGTTCCTCAATGGCGAAAATCACGCCCGCCAGCGGCGCGTTGAACGCGGCTGCCAAACCGCCCGCCGCGCCCGCCGCCATCAAATCGTTTTCCTGCATCCCTTTGAATGCCAAACCGTGTTTTTTGCACCACGCGCCCCACGCGCCCATCACTGCCGAGCCGACCTGAACGGACGGGCCTTCGCGTCCGATAGATGCACCGAACAGCATGCCCAAAAAGGTGAGCGGGATTTTCAGCAGTGTCGGTTTGAGGCGGATCAGCCGTGTTTTTTGTGCGCCGTAGGGCAGCGACAGCGAGGCGATGACTTGGGGGATGCCGCTGCCCGATGTGTATGGCGCATATTTGCGTGTAAACCAGGTGATGGCGGGGAATCCCAGCGGCAGGGCAATCCACGCGAACCATGGATATTTCTGAACCAGGCTGGTGTTCAGTTCCAGTGCAAAGTCGGCAAGGTGGGCGAAAAACAGCGCGGTCAGGGCAACGAGTGCCGAGCCTGCCAAGAGGAACACAAAGGCGATGCTTTTGCGCGACAGGCGGCGGGTTTGGCGGATTTTGCGGGCGATGCGCCGGGGAAGCGTAGGTGTCATGACGTGTATTCCGACATTTCAGACGGCATATCCCAGTATGCCGTCTGAAACGGGTTCAAAATTCTAAAACGGGTATGATTAACGGGGCGATGAGTGCGGTCAGTACGCCGTTGAGCGTCAGCCCCAGTCCAGCGTATGCCGCCATACGCCGGCTGCGTTCGAGCGAGGCGGCAATACCCATCGCGTGCGAAGCCGTGCCGAGCGACATTCCGACAGATGAGGGCATAACGACCGTGTTTCTCAACATTTTGTAACCGGCAATCTGTCCGACCAGACCGGCAATGATGACGGTGGCGGCGGTAATGGCGGGAATGCCGCCGATGGAGCGGGTGATTTCGATGGCAATGGGGTTGGTAACAGATTTGGCGGCAAGCGNGAGGACGACTTCGCGTTCCGCGCCCAGCCATTTGGCAAAATACATCCCCGTAACAATGCCCGTAATGCTGCCTGCAAGTTGCGAAACGATAACGGGCAGCCACTGGTTGAAGATTTTACGACGGTTTTGGTAGAGCGGCACGGCAAGCACGACGACGGCGGGCTTGAGCCAGAAATCGATAAACTGTGCGGCGTTGTGGTACACCGCGTAATCAATGTTGAGGATTTTCAGGTAGGCAATCAGCACGATAGTGCTGACGAGTACGGGGTTGCAGAAGATATTGCCCGTGCGCGTGCGCACGATAATTGCAAGCGCGTACACGGCAAGCGTGAGAAAAAGCAGGATGCTGGGCTGCCTGAGGATTTCGTTCATCAGATAATGCTCCGTATCCAGCGGTGAACCTTGCCCGTAACCAGCAGTACGCACAAAGTGCTGGCGGAGGCGGAAACCAGTATCGAAAACCAATCGTCGGCAATCAAATCCAAATAGCTGATAACCGCCACGCAGGGCGGCACGAGGAACAGCGTCAGGTTTGCCATCAGCGCGTCGGTAAGCTGTTGCAGCCAAGACGTTTTGACCCAACCCGCCTGCAAAAGCGCAAACAGCACGCCCATGCCGACGATGCTGCCGGACAGTTTGATGCCTGCTAGGAAAACGGCGGTTTCGCCGGCGGCGAGGCAGCCGAGGATGATGAGAAGCGCGCGGATGATGTTCATGTTGTGTGTCTGTCTTTTGACGGCGTTGTGATAAATTTTGTTAACTGTTTAATCATAACGTCAAATATGCCGTCTGAAAAGCCGAAGCCGCGCACAAACGCAAAAACGGCACGGATAAACCGTGCCGCAGCAACCGGGGCGTGTTCAGACTTTGCGGTAGGGATTTTCCAAACCTTCAATCAGCGCGAGCAGGTAATCGCGCAACTGACGTTCGCCGCAACCCATCAGCAGCGCGTCTTCAAACGCGTCTTGCGCCGTTTGGTACAGTTCGGACATATTTTCGGACATTACTTTGACCTTTTCGGTACAGGACACGATCTGTCCGTCATCGTCGTACCATTTGGGCATTTCGGGCATACTCATTGCGTATTCCTTGGGAAATCAGTTCAGAAAGCGGGACGGGTCGTTTTTCTTGACCCGGCGGGCGAACGCGTAGTTGCCGCTCCAATATTTGTGGCTCAGGCTGGTGATTTCGATATTTTTCCCCGTGCGCGGCGCGTGGATGAAGCGGTCGTTGCCGATATAAAGCCCGACATGGGAAATGCGGCTGCCGCCGAGTGTGCGGAAAAACACCATATCCCCGGGCTGCAATTCGCTTCGGGCAACCGGCGTACCCATCTGCGCCTGTTCTGCCGACGTGCGCGGCAGGTTGATGCCCATGGCGCGTTTGAAGATGTGCTGCATGAAGCCGCTGCAATCAAAACCGGTAGAAACCGATGTGCCGCCGTAGCGGTAGGCAACACCCAAAAGCCCCATCGCATTGCCGATAAGTTCGTCGGCGGAACCTGAAGTACGGTCATTATTAGTGCGGGCGGTTTGGGCGTATTGCCCGTTTTCGGCAAACTGTCTGAGAATCTGCTCGCGGCTGCTGAGCAGGTTGGTCAACTCATCGGCAAGGGCGGGGCGGACGGCAAACATCAGCCACAAAACCGCCCAAACTGCCGGTTTGAAAAAAGAATCCATATCGGTGTTTCCGCGCAGGAGGCATCGTGCCGCCGTGCGATGTTATGCTGTATCAGTCGAAAATATCTTGTTGATTGTATATAAAAAAACGGCTGTTTGGCAAAAAACGGCTTGTTAGATTGGGTTAATGTATTGATTTTTATATAATTTATTGAGAACTTGGGAAACGCACCCGCCGTCCGCCTTGTTTTCGCGCCGACTGCAACCATATATCCGCCATCCGAACAATCAATCAGAGAGAATAATGAATCAAACCTCCATCAACCGCGCCGNTGTGCGTACCCGCTTTATCTTCGACGATATGCCCGTGCGCGGGCTGCACGTCCGTCTGGAAAACGTATGGCAGCACATTGTAAAACAGAAAAACTATCCCGCCGCCATTCGCCGCGCCTTGGGCGAGCTGTTGGCGGCGGGCGTGCTGCTGTCGGGCAACCTCAAAAACGAAGGCACGCTGATTGTGCAGGTTCAGGGACAGGGGCGGCTGAAAATGCTGGTTGCGGAAGCGACTTCCGACCGTACCGTCCGTGCGACCGCGCGGTGGGACGAGGCGGCAGAAATCGGTGAAGATGAGAGTTTGGCCGATCTTTTGGGCGAGGGCGGCGTATTCGTGCTGACGCTGCAGCCCAAAGACGGCGAACCCTGGCAGGGTGTAGTGCCTTTGGAAGGCGACAGCATCGCGCAAATGTTGGTGAACTATATGAAGCGTTCCGAACAAATCGATACGCACATCGTCCTGTCTGCAAGCGGCGAAGCGGCGGGCGGTCTGCTGGTGCAGCGTCTGCCCGAAGAAGAGCTGGCGGAAGAAGCGTGGGAACACGTCAGTACGCTGGCGCGCACGCTGACGGCGGGCGAGCTGGCAGAATTGGATGCGCAACATGTTTTATACCGCCTGTTCCACGAAACGCCGCCGCGCGTGTTCGAGCCGGAAACGTTTGAATTTTCATGCACCTGTTCTCGGGGCAAGGTCAGCGATATGCTGTTGATGCTGGGCGGGGAAGAAGTCGGCGGCGTGGTGGCGGAGCAGGGCAGCATCGAAGTCGATTGCGACTTCTGCCACAGTAAATACGTGTTTGACGAAACCGATGTCAATGCGCTGTTTGGTGCGGATGTGGTCGGCGTTGCCCGAGAGCAGTCCCGACATACCGTCCAATAATTTTGTGTAACAACAAAGATAAATAGTGAAATGCCGTCTGAAAATCCCCACAGGGTGTTTCAGACGGCATTTTCATGTATTTCAGACGGCATTTAAAGCAGGAACAGGGTTGCGAGACCCAAGAAAATCAGGAAGCCGCCAGAGTCGGTAACGGCGGTAATCAGTACCGAACTGCCCAGCGCGGGGTCGCGTCCGAACTTTTCCATTACCACGGGAATCAATACGCCGACGGTTGCCGCCAGCAGCAGGTTGAGCGTCATCGCGGCAATCATGACCAAACCGATGCCGAGGCTGCCGTAGAGCAGCCATGAAACCGCGCCCATGACGGTTCCCCAGATAATGCCGTTGACCAGGGCGACGCCGACTTCTTTTTTCAGCAGCCTGCCTGCCTGCATGCCTGTCAGTTGCCCCATCGCCATGGCGCGGACAATCATGGTAATCGTCTGGTTACCCGAGTTGCCGCCTATGCCGGCGACGATGGGCATCAGTGCGGCGAGAGCGACGATTTTTTCGATACTGCCTTCAAACGCGCCGATGACGCGGCTGGCAAGGAAGGCGGTGCAGAGGTTGACGGCGAGCCACATCCAGCGGTTTTTGACGGAATCCAAGACGGGTGCGAACAGGTCTTCCTCTTCCTGCAAACCCGCCATGTTCAACATATCCGCTTCGGATTCTTCGCGGATCACGTCCACCATTTCGTCAACGGTAATCCTTCCGATGAGCTTTTTGTTTTCATCGACGACGGGCGCGGTAACCAAGTCGTAGCGTTCAAACGCCTGCGCCGCTTCTTCCACGTCGTCTTCGGCGCGGAAACGCACGACATCTTTCGCCATCACGTTTTCCACCAAGTCTTCGGGGTCGGCAACCAAAAGTTTGCGGATGGGCAGCACGCCTTGCAGTACGTCGTTTTCATCGACCACAAAAATCTTGTCGGTATGGTCGGGCAGGCTGTCGAAGCGGCGCAGATAGCGCAGCACCACTTCGCAGGCGACATCGGCGCGGATGCTGACCAACTCGAAGTCCATAATCGCGCCGACTTGGTTGTCTTCATACGACATTGCCGCCTTGACTTGGGCGCGTTCTTCCTCATCGCGCGTCTGTAAGGCTTCATAAACCACTTGGTGCGGCAAATCGTCTGCCAGTTCCGCCAATTCGTCCGCGTCCAAATCGTCAACTGCCGCCAACAGTTCGTCCTTGTCCATCGACTCGATCAGCGTTTCGCGGACTGCATCGGACACTTCCAGCAGCACTTCGCCGTCGTCTTCCGGTTTGACCAGAATCCAGACGATATTGCGTTCGCGCGGCGGCAGCGATTCCAATACCGCCGCCACGTCGGCAGGGTGCAGCTCGCTCAAGAGGACGGTCAGCTCGGTCAGCTTGTCGCTCAGCGGCGCGTCTTCGAGCGGTGTACCGTTTTCGATTTGTTCAAAAGCAGGTTCGAGGATTTCGCAGAGGGAGTGGACACGGTCGAAATCGGCGGAAACGCGTTCTACATCGTTTTCGATACCGTTGTTTTCAAAGTTCGGAGGGGTTTGTTCGATGCTCATAAATGCTCCGCCCGCCGTGTGCGGGGAGGCATTCCGGCGGGATGGTTATTGTCGTTTGGAATCGGAAGGGGCGTTCAGTAAAAATGAACTGGGAAGGTCCATAATAAAAGCCTGACGGTACAGGCGCAGGGTTGGAAACGGCACTATTCTACTCCCTTTTGAAACGGTTTACTATTTTTAACGCAAATGCCGTCTGAAACGTGGGTTTCAGACGGCATTTTTCGGAGGGCAGGTCAGCGGTAGGTGTTTTTCAGTTCGCGCAGGGCGGCGAAGACCGCCAAACCGCTGTTCAGCGTTTTGCCGACCAGGGCTTCGGCACGTTGGCGGACAGTGGGGATTTCTGTCCGTAAGAACGGGTTGACGCGGCGTTCGTGCGCAAGGGTAACGGGCAGGGTAGGCGTGTGTTCTGCCGCCTTCAATGCCGTCTGAATGTCGGCGTTGTCCGGCTCGATATGGGCGGCAAAATCCAGGTTGGCGGCGGTGTATTCGTGCGCCGGGTAGAACAGGGTGCCTTCGGGTAATTGGTTGAACCGTTGGAAGCTGTCGTAAAGTTGTTCGACCGTACCGGTGAACACGCGTCCGCAGCCGGCGGAAAACAGAGTGTCGCCGCAAAAGACGTGTATGCCGTCTGAAGTTTCCATAAGGTAGCTGATGTGGCGGTCGGTATGGCCCGGGGTTGCCCAAACGGTGATTAACCCTTCGCCGAAGGTAAATTGGGTGCCTGCAGTTACGGTGTGGGTTGCTGCTTCGATGTCGGTTTCACCGTAAACGGGCGATTCCATGTAGCCGCGCCACAGTGCGGCAGCACCGCCTTCGTGGTCGGGATGGGGGTGCGTTACCCATGTTTGGGCAAGCATGAGTCGGTTGCGTACGAGGAATTCCAATACGGGTGTGGGGTCGGAGGGGTCGACGCAGACGGCATGGTTGCCTTCCTGTATCATCCAGATGTAGTTGTCGGTCAAGGCTTTGACGGGGGTGATTTTCATGAGTGTTCCTCGGTGGACGGATGCCGTTTAAAGGATGGTATGCCGGAATGCCGTCTGAAATATTCTTCAGACGGCATTGGTTTGAGTAGGGCGGTTAGCCCAAAGCTTTTCTTGCACCGGCAAAGAGGCGGTACCAGCCGGACAGTTCCGTCCAGTCTTCCGGTTTCCAGCTCATTTGCGCGGCACGGTACACGCGTTCCGGATGCGGCATCATGATGGTAACGCGGCCGTCGGCGTTGGTCACGCCGGCGATACCTTGCGGCGAGCCGTTAGGGTTGAGCGGATAGGTTTGGGTAACCTGGTTTTGACCGTCCACATATTGCAACGCAATGCCCAAATTGGTAGAAATATTGCCGCCGTGAAGCGCGAAATCGGCGCGGCCTTCGCCGTGGCTGACGACGACGGGCAGGCTGGAGGCTTGCATTTCGTTCAGAATCAGGGAGGCTGATTTGGGGACGTGAACCATGCTCAGGCGTGCTTCAAACTGTTCGCTCAAGTTGCGTTTGAACTTCGGCCAGCCTGCCGTGCCGGGGATGATTTCGGCGAGGTTGCTGACCATTTGGCAGCCGTTGCACACGCCCAATGTCAGCGTGTTTGGGTCGGCGAAGAAGGCGGCGAATTGGTCGCGTAGAGCAGGGTGGAACAGAATCGATTTCGCCCAGCCTTCGCCCGCACCGAGTACGTCGCCGTAGCTGAAGCCGCCGCACGCCGCCAGCATTTTGAAGTCGGCAAGGCGGACGCGGCCTGCCATCAGGTCGGACATATGCACGTCGTAAGCATCGAATCCGGCGCGGGTGAACGCGGCGGCCATTTCGATTTGCCCGTTCACGCCCTGTTCGCGCAGGATGGCGATTTTGGGTTTCGCGCCGCTGTTGACGAACGGCGCGGCGATGTCTTCGTTCACGTCAAATTTCACGTCGGCGAACAATGCGCTGCGTCCGTTGTCGCCAATCAGGGCGAACTCGCTGTCGGCGCAGGCGGGGTTGTCGCGCAGGCGTTGGATGGCGTGGCTGGTTTCCTGCCAAGCGCGTTGCAGGTCGGCACGGTTTTGTTCCAAGAAATAGCCGTAACCAAAGAAAGAAACAGACTCATTGTCAAAATCAGGAGAGCCAATCCGGCTGACCGCACCGGTTAAGCCGGCCGCTTCAAATGCCGCATCAACATAATCCCTATCTTGTTGGCGGATTTGGATAACCGCACCTAATTCTTCATTAAATAAGATTTTAATGGCGGCATGATTATAAAGTTCGTCAGATAAGTCTTCGGCCGGGTCGCCTTGGAAATCCGGATAATGAATCGGCAGGAATTTATCCATCAGGCAATCTATATCGGCACTGATACCGCAACGTGCCGCAAACGCCATTTCCGCCAGCGTCGCAAACAAGCCGCCGTCGCTGCGGTCGTGATACGCCAAGAGTTTGTCTTCGGCGACAAGCTGCTGAATCACGTTGTAAAACGCTTTCAGACGGCCTGTATCGTCCAAATCAGGCGCGTCGCCGGTCATATTGTTGTACACCTGACCGAACGCGGAGCCGCCCATACGCGCTTTGCCGAAGCCCAAATCGATAAATAACAATACGCTGTCTTCGACGTTTTTCAACTCAGGCGTAACAGTCTTGCGTACGTCTTCCACTGGCGCGAACGCGGAGATAATCAGGCTCAACGGCGATACGACGGATTTTTTCTCTTCGCCATCCTGCCACACGGTTTTCATCGACAGGCTGTCTTTACCCACCGGAATGCTCAAGTCCAATGCCTGACAGGCTTTGGAAACGGCTTCGACGGTGCGGTAGAGTTTTTCGTCTTCGCCCTCGTTGCCGCACGCCGCCATCCAGTTGGCGGAAAGTTTGATATTGCCGATGTCGCTGATGTTGACCGCCGCGATGTTGGTGATGGCTTCGCCGACGCACATTCTGCCCGAGGCAGGCGCGTCAAACAGGGCGACGGTCGGTTTTTCGCCCATAGACATTGCTTCGCCGCGATAGGTGTTGAAGCCCATCATGGTAACGGCGCAGTCGGCTACGGGGGTTTGGTATTTGCCGACCATTTGGTCGCGGTGGGTCATGCCGCCGACACTGCGGTCACCGATGGTAATCAGGAAGTTTTTGGCGGCTACGGTAGGCAGGCGCAAAACGCGGTAGGCGGCTTCGGTGATGTCGATATCGCCCGCGTTAAACGGTTTTTTGGACGGCGCAACCGTTTTGTCGGTACGCGTGGTTTTGGGCGGTTTGCCGAGCAAGACGTTCAGCGGCAAATCGACGGGATTGTTGGAGAACAAGTCGTCGCGCACTTTCAAATGGCCGTCGCCGGTCGCCGTGCCGACCACGGCAAACGGGCAGCGTTCGCGTTCGCAGATGGCGCGGAAGGTGTCCAAATCTTTTTCCAAAATCGACAAGACATAACGCTCTTGCGATTCGTTGCACCAAATTTGCAAAGGCGTTAAACCGTGTTCTTCCAGCGGCACTTCGCGCAGCTTGAATACCGCGCCGCGTCCGGCATCGTTGACCAGTTCGGGGAAGGCGTTGGACAGGCCGCCCGCGCCGACGTCGTGGATGGAGATAATCGGGTTTTGGTCGCCGAGCTGCCAGCAGCGGTCGATAACTTCCTGCGCGCGGCGTTCGATTTCGGGGTTGCCGCGTTGCACGGAGTTGAAGTCCAAAGACGCGTCGTTCGTGCCGGTATTCATCGAAGAAGCCGCGCCGCCGCCCAAGCCGATAAGCATACCCGGGCCGCCCAGTTGAATCAGCAACGCGCCTTCGGGGATTCCGTCTTTATGCGTCTGCTGCGCCTGAATGCTGCCCAAGCCGCCCGCAATCATAATCGGTTTGTGGTAGCCGCGAACCTGACCGTCAAATTTTTCTTCAAAAGTGCGGAAGTAGCCCAAGAGGTTCGGGCGGCCGAATTCGTTGTTGAACGCCGCACCGCCAATCGGGCCTTCAATCATGATGTCCAACGGCGAGGAAATGTGTTCCGGCTTGCCGTAGTCTTGTTCCCACGGCTGTTTGAGGTCGGGGATGTTGAGGTTGGACACGGTAAAGCCGGTCAAGCCTGCTTTCGGGCGCGAACCTTTGCCCGTCGCGCCTTCGTCGCGGATTTCGCCGCCCGCGCCCGTTGCCGCGCCCGCAAACGGCGCAATGGCAGTCGGATGGTTGTGTGTTTCCACTTTCATGATGATATGCGTGTCTTCTTCGTGGAAACGGTAGCCTTGGTTTTCCGCCGCATTCGGATAGAAACGCTCGATTTTCGCGCCTTCGATCACGGACGAATTGTCTTTATAGGCGACGACCGTGCCTTTGGGATGCGCGTTGTGCGTGTCGCGTATCATGCCGAAAAGGGATTTCGGTTGTTTTTCGCCGTTGAGGATGAAATCGGCGTTGAAGATTTTGTGGCGGCAGTGCTCGCTGTTTGCCTGCGCGAACATCATCAATTCAACATCGGACGGATTGCGCTGCAAAGCCTGATAGTTTTCAAGCAGATAATCGATTTCGTCGGCGGAGAGTGCCAAACCCATTTCGGTATTGGCTTTGACCAAAGCCTCTTTACCGCCGCCCAAAACATCGACGGTGGAGAAAGTTTCGGATTCGAGATGGTGGAATAATTTGGATGCCGTCTGAAAATCGGGCAATACGGATTCGGTCATGCGGTCGTGCAGCAAAGCCGCCCATTGCTGTTTCTCATCGTCGTTCAGACGACCTTCCAGCCACACCGCCATACCGCGCTCGATGCGTTCGATGCCTGCCAAACCGCAATTTTCCGCGATATTGGTTGCTTTGGAAGCCCACGGCGAAATCGTACCCAAACGGGGCGTTACCAAAAATAAATGCAAGCCCTCGCGCGCTTCGGGCGTTTCTTTAACGCTTTGCGCCGCCAACAAGGCTTGCAGTTTTTCGACAGTCGCGGCATCAAGTGCTTTCTCGCTGCCGACAAAATACCAAAATTCGCTGCTTAATTTGACTTCGGGCAGACCGAGTGCGGCTGCTTTTTGCAAGAGTTTTTCAACACGGAAATCGGAAAGGGCGGTAACGCCGCGCAAGGGCAAAACGACAGACATGATTCAGCTCACAAATGCGGTTGGGAAAATGTCATTATACGCGAAAAGGACGGTTTCGTTAGCGCGTGTAAGCGAAAAAATGTTTACAATTTTACAAATACAATCAATGTAAAAACCTTTGTCATGTCAGTCGCGTTCTGAGAAATGTAATTTATATTCTGAAATATAGTAAAATCACGTCCGCTTTTGAAATTGTTTGGACAAGCTAAGAAGGAGTTATGCAATGTTTATTGTTTGGAGTGGGAAGGGGCTTTTGGTTGTTTTGTCTCTGATTATCGGAGTTATCTGTGGTTTTGCCTTGGGAGATTGGTTGAAAGATGCAATTTCCTCAAATTTCGTTTTTATGTTAAGCCTTTGTATTGCTGCACTTTGCAACTACTTCTTTAGTAAGTGGTTTATTTCCGATAAAGTAAAAACCTATACTGACAATGAAACAGGAGAAATAATCGGCGTGAGAGACAACTCAAGCCTGTTTTTTCTGCGCAACCGGTATTGGACATGGATTTTCGTCTTTTTGGCTGCTGTTTTTTTTGTAATGTTCATAATCGAACAATTTTAGCAACGAGGCATTGATATGTATGTTTTGCATGTCAAACACATTGTTTTATCGGACAGTAATCCCCGCAGGATGTCGACTCAAGAATTTCCGTAGATGCAAATATGGAATCCTAAAGGAACAATTATGAAAAAAATCGAAGCCATCATCAAACCGTTCAAACTCGACGACGTGCGCGAGGCGTTGACGGAAATCGGCATTACGGGCATGACCGTCAGCGAGGTCAAAGGGTTCGGCAGGCAGAAGGGGCATACGGAGATTTACCGGGGCGCGGAATACGCCGTCGATTTCCTGCCCAAGGTCAAAATCGAGCTGGTGTTGGCGGATGACGCTGTGGAACGCGCGATTGACGTAATTGTCGAAGTGGCGCGTTCGGGCAAAATCGGCGACGGCAAGATTTTTGTGCTGCCGGTTGAGGAGGCAATCCGTATCCGCACGGGTGAACGTTCGGACGCGGCGGTTTGAGCGTTTGGAATGGAAATGCCGTCTGAAACGCGGAATACCCCTTTTCAGACGGCAGGAAAACACCACCCTGCCAATAATTCAAGGAAAACCAATTATGCCTGTTTCACATCCTTATTTTGAAACCTTATCGGCAGGAAGCCCGGAAAACGGACCGGACGTTTGCTGGGAACGCGAGCTGCCTGTCAACGGCGATACCGTCGAAGTCTGTTTATGGACTGGCGGCGACGATGAACTGACTGCCGAAAAATTAGACGCATTCGCCGCGTTTTTAGCGCGTTTGGAAGAAGCGGACAAAATGGCCCGAGCCGCCATTGCCGAATATTTAACCGAAGACGGCGAATATTTGAATTTCCACATCACTGAAATAGAAGATGCGGACTACCCCGACAACCCCGAAGAATTTGCCCGCGCCATGCGTTTGGAGAGCATCTCTTTATGGACGGAGGAACTGCCAGACTGCGACTCGATTGTGATGGACTACATGATAGACCGAGAAAAAAGCGACGAAATACTGGCCGTCAAACTGTTCGCCGACGGCGGCATATGCGGCATCGACTGGGAAAGTTAGCTCCTTTTCAGACGGCATTTTCTTTTTGAGCTTCAGATGTGGTGGACGATGAGTTTTTTGCCTTCGTAGTCGAGTACGTCCACATCCATGTCGAACAGTTCTTTGATATTGTGTACGGTGAACACTTCTTCGGGCGTGCCGGTCAGGGCGACTTTGCCGTTTTTCATGGCGACGACGTGGTCGGCGTAGGCGGCGGCCTGGTTGATGTCGTGCAATACGACGACGGTGGTGCGTTTGTGTTCATCGGTCAGCCGGCGCAGGATTTGCATGAGGCAGCGGGCATGATACATATCGAGGTTGTTCAGCGGTTCGTCCAGCAAAACGTAGTCGGTGCGCTGGCAGAATACCATGGCAATCATGGCGCGTTGGCGTTGGCCGCCGGAAAGCTCGGTCAGGTAGCGGTCGGCGAAGTCTTGCAGGTGGAACTCGGCAAGTGCTTCTTCGACGATGGTTTTGTCGTTTTCAGACGGCCTGCCTTGGTGGTAGGGATAGCGGCCGAACATCAGCAGGTCGCGCACGGTAATGCGGCTCATGATGCTGTTTTCTTGGGTGAGGATGGAGAGCGTGCGGGCGAGTTCGGCGGTGGGGGTGGTTTTGATGTCTTTGCCTGCGTAGCTGATGTTGCCGTGTGCCAGAGGCTGAAGCCGTGCCATAAAGGAGAGGAGGGTGGATTTGCCTGCGCCGTTCGGGCCGATTAGCGCGGTAATGCCGCCTTCGGGAATGTCGAGGCTGATGTTGTCTAGAATGGGGCGAGTGCCGATGTGGAAGCTGACGTTGCGGATGGTAATCATAGGCGGATTCGAATATGGGGAATTGGGTTTTCAGACGGCCTTTATAGTGGATTAAATTTAAACCAGTACGGCGTTGCCTCGCCTTGCCGTACTATTTGTACTGTCTGCGGCTTCGTCGCCTTGTCCTGATTTAAATTTAATCCACTATAAATGATGAGGCCGTCTGAATTTTATTCCTGTATGGTTAGATTTCGCTGACGGTAACAAATTCGGGGTTGTCGGCTTGGTCGATCAGGAAGGCACGGACGCGTTCTTGCCAGAGTTCGCCGAATTGTTTAAGTTCGTCGGGGCTTGCGCTGCCGCCGACGGCTTTGGGCATGAGTTCGCGCATTTCGGGTGCGAAGGGTTGCAGGGCGGCGTTGAGGCTGACGGCGACGGTTTTGCCGTTGTCTTTGCGGCGCAGGGTCAGTGTGCCGTTGATTTCGCCTGCACCAAAGGATAAGAGGTTGCGGCGGGCGAAGCGTCCCTGCATTCCGATGCCGCCAAAGCCGGTTTCGGGGGCTGCGCCGGTGAGGAGTTGGACGACGGACGCGGTTACGCCGACCGTGCTCTCGTCGCGCGCGCCCTGCATGGCGGCTTCGATGCCGCCGCGTTCGGGCAGCTCTTCGCCGTAAAGGGCTTTCAGACCTTTGATAACCATCAGGTACGCGCCCGCGACGGTCGGGCAGGAATGTCCGCACAGGCGCACGGCGTCGGCGTAGCGGTAAGTGAGGATGCCGTCTTGCGCCGCGCCGAGGAATGCGGCAAGCGGATCCCTGACGGTGATGGTCGGGGCTTGGTTGAAGAATGATGGGAAACGTTCTTGCGTCATATGGTTTGTCCTTTCGAGTCGGGCTGCCGTTCAGACGGCATCCGTCATTTTTTGTGTTTTAAAACGAGATAGAGGAAAACGAGTCCGCCCGCAAATTCGACCACCACGCTTAATACCGCCTTCATGCCCAAGAAGTGTTCGAACACGGTCTGTCCACCGACCAAGAGGATGCCGCCGACACAAACCGTCATCGGCAGGCGGACGGAATGGCGCACGGACGGGGAAAAGTGGTTGGCAAGCGAGGCGGCGAGAAGCCCGAAAAAGCTTACGGGGCCGACCACGGCGGTCGCCGTCGCCACCAATGCGGCAATCCAAAGCAGTATCCATAAGGTGTTGCGCGTGTAGCTGATGCCCAAATTGACGGCTTGGTCGCGCCCCAAAAGGTGTACGTCCAAGCGGTAGCGTTCGCGCCAAACGACCGCCGCGCTGACGAGCAGAATCAGCGCGCCTATGCCCAAAAGTTCGCTGTGGACGGTATTGAATCCGGCAAACATATTCGCCTGCGCTGCCGTAAATTCTTCGGGGTCTATCATGCGCGAAAGCAGCGATGACAGGCTGCGGAACAAAATCCCGAAAATCACGCCGATTAAAATCATACGCGGCAAATCGCGCCCGCCCTGACGGATGAGCGTGTAAAACAGCAGCAGCGAGCCGCCCATCATAACAACCAGTTCAAAGCCGAATTTGCCCGTCAACGGCAGGGAAGCATAGCCCACGCCGCCGAACGTAAACACCAGCAAGGTCTGCAAAAACACATACAGCGAATCGAAACCCAAAATCGAAGGGGTCAGAATCGGATTGTTGGTCAGCGTTTGGAAAAGCTGGGTGGACACGCCGACCGCATAGGCGACCATCAGCAGCGCGGCAAGTTTGGTCAGACGCAGGTGCAGTACAAAATCCCAATCGCCTTTGACGTTGAGCGTCATAAACAGGACGCAGGAAACCAGCAACAGCGCAAAGGCAACCCACAACGGACGGCTGCTTCCTGCCATAAAACCGATATTTTTTTCAGACGGCATAGGCGGGTTTCCTTAACAAAAGCCATAAAAACAACGCCGTACCCAATACGCCGAAGACGGTCGATACCGGAATTTCAAACGGAAACACAATCACGCGTCCGATAATGTCGCACAATAAAACCATAGACGCGCCCAGCAAGGCCACCGCAGGCAGGCTTTGGCGCAGCCTGTCGCCTATCAGCCGGCTGATGATGTTCGGCACGACCAGCCCGATAAACGGAATATTGCCGACCGTAACGATAACCAGCGACGTAATCAAAGCCACAATAATCAAACCCGACCACAACACCGCCGTCCGGTTCAAACCCAAATTCACGCTGACCGTCTCGCCCAGCCCCAAAATCGTCAGCTGGTCGGCAATCAGATAGGCAAACACTGCCAAACCGCCCGTAATCCAAAGCAGCTCGTACCGCCCCAGCAGCACGCTCGAAAAATCGCCCTGCTGCCACACGCCGAGCATTTGCAGCATCTCAAACTCATACGCGACAAACGTCGCCACCGCCTCAACCACACCGCCGAAAATAATCCCCACCAGCGGCACCATCAGTTGCGCCGTCGGCGGCAGGCGGCGGATAAGCATCATAAACACCAGCATTCCGATTAACGCAGCAACGGCGGCAACCGACATTTTGACCGGCAGCGGCGCGGCAGGCAGCAGCAGGGACATCAGAAGCAAACCCAAAGCCGCACTCTGACCCGCGCCCGCCATAGAAGGCTCGACAAAACGGTTACGCATCAGAATCTGCATAATCATCCCCGCCACCGCCATCGACGCACCCGTCAGCACAATCGCAAACGTGCGCGGCAGGCGGCTGACCAGCATCAGTTCGGTGCTGTCCGACAGCGAAAACACATCAGACCAGCGGAAATCGGCAACGCCCACCGATAGGCTGACGGCAAACAACACTGCCAGCAGCAGGAGGTTGGTCAGGTTGAGGGAAAAAGGTTTGGCAGTCATAAACAGAAGGGAAAAGCGTTAAGGCGTAGAAGATTCAAACAAGGCAGTCCGAACTGTCGGAGCGGAAAGCCTTGTTTGAAGCCTCCGTATCGGGCAATGCCGTCTGAAACACAGGAAGCGGTTTGCATCCGTGTTTCAGACGGCATCGAATGCCGCCGTTTCATTATTTTGCCGCGTTAAAAGCGTCGGCAACCTGTTTGCTTGCATTCAGCAGCTCTTGCGCGCCGCCGGCTGCCAAATAAGTTTCGGGAACGAGGTAAACCACCTGTCCTTTTTTCCAGGCGGTTGTTTCGGCAACCAGCGGATTATTCAACACGTCTTTCGCCGCCTGACCCTCTTCGCCGATGGCCGCGCTGCGGTCAAGGACGAACAGCCAGTCGGGATTTTTCTCTTTCAGGTATTCAAAGCTGATAGGCTGACCGTGGCTGCCTTCTTTGATGGCTTCGTCAACAGCGGGTAAACCGATGTCTTTGTGCAGCCAGCCGCCCAGTCGTGAAGACGGGCCGAAGGCGGACATCTTGCCGCCGTTGACCAAAATCACCAAACCTTTGCCTTTGCCTTGCGCGGCAGTTTTCGCGGCTTCAAAAGACGCGTCGATTTCCGCCTTCAGCTTGTCGGCTTCCGCCTGTTTGCCGAAGATTTGCGCCAGCGCGTCGATACGCTCTTTGGCACTTTCTTTGAGATTGGCGGTATCGGCGGTCATCTCGATGGTCGGCGCGATTTCGTTCAATTTGTCAAACGCCTTGGCGGCGCGGCTACCGATGATGATGAGCTGCGGCTTGTAGGCGTTGAGTGCTTCGTAATCCGGCTCGAACAAAGTGCCGGCAGGTTTGGTCGTTTTGAAATATTCCTCTAAATACGGCAGGCGGTTTTTATCGACGGACAAACCGGTTTTCACGCCCAGTTTGCTCAAGGTGTCGAGCATACCCAAATCGTAAACGGCGATGCGTTCGGGGTTTTGCGGTATTTGAACATCGCCGCGTGCGGTTTTGACGGTAACGGACGCGCCTTCGGTTTGTGCGGCGGAAACCGCCTGTTCTTTGGCTTGTGGGGCAGAGTCGGAATTTTGCGGCGAACACGCGCCCAAGGCGAGGACGGTGCAGAGGGTCAATGCGGTCAAACGCAACATAGGGTGTCTCCAAAATGGGGATATTGGGGCAAAGCCGCCGGTCGGACAAACCGGAACGGCTTTAGAAAGGATAAATGATAATCTATAGTGGATTAAATTTAAATCAGGACAAGGCGACGAAGCCGCAGACAGTACAAATAGTACGGAACCGATTCACTTGGTGCTTCAGCACCTTAGAGAATCGTTCTCTTTGAGCTAAGGCGAGGCAACGCCGTACTGGTTTTTGTTAATCCGCTATA
>NZ_JBPBFH010000025.1:0-35008 GCF_050896295.1 Neisseria sp. SLRRB23 | reverse complement strand
TTCCCATCCCGAACAGGACCGTGAAACGACTCAGCGCCGATGATAGTGTGGTTCTTCCATGCGAAAGTAGGTCACTGCCAAACACCCATTTAGAAAACCCCCGGATATCCGGGGGTTTTTGCTTTGCTCGGAAAAATGTCGGGGATATTCAGAAATATTGAGGATATTTAGAAGGAATGAGAATAATAAATAAAAGGTTAGAGTGTGTTATCCTTTTCTAGAGGAAAGGATGTTTTGTCAAATAAAACTTTATTCTGCTTTTATTGTTGTTTGATGTTTTCAGCAGCTTCTTGTATTTGAATGTACGGATTAAATGCTATTTGGTGATTTAAAATGGCATAGTTGTTGTTTCTGCTATAATTCTAGATGTTTATATGTGAAATGGTTCATGTTATGTTTATTCAAGCGGTACAGGAATTAACGACTATCCGTGATATTTTACGTTTTGCAGTCAGTCGTTTTAATGAAGAGGGACTTTCTTTTGGTCATGGCAGTGATAATGCTCATGATGAAGCAGCTTATTTAATTTTGCATACGTTAAATTTGCCTTTGGATGTTCTTGATCCCTATCTTGATGCAAAATTACTTAAAGCTGAAAAAGAGAAAGTGTTGGCGGTTATTGAGCGACGCGCCGTTGAACATATTCCTGCTGCTTATTTGACGCAGCAGGCATGGCAGGGAGAGTTTGATTTTTATGTGGATGAGCGCGTAATCATACCTCGTTCTTTTATTTATGAATTGTTGGGTGACGGACTTCGTCCTTGGATAGAATACGATGAGTTGGTGCATAATGCTTTGGATCTTTGTACCGGAAGCGGATGTCTCGCAATTCAGATGGCGCATCACTATCCCGATGCGCACATTGATGCGGTTGATGTGAGCTTGGATGCTTTGGAAGTGGCAGGGATTAATGTCGAAGATTATGGTTTGGAAGAACGCATCCAGCTTATTCATACGGATTTGTTTGAAGGATTGGAAGGTACTTATGATTTGATTGTTTCCAATCCGCCTTATGTGGATGCGGAGTCGGTTGAGTTATTGCCTGAAGAGTATTTACATGAACCGGAATTGGCATTGGGTAGTGGTGAGGACGGATTGGATGCAACCAGACAAATTCTTCTGAATGCTGCAAAGTTTCTGAATCCTAAAGGTGTATTGTTGGTAGAAATCGGGCATAACAGGGATGTATTAGAAGCAGCGTATCCGGAATTGCCTTTTACTTGGTTGGAAACCAGTGGAGGAGATGGTTTTGTTTTCCTGTTGACGCGTGAACAGTTATTGGGTGAAGAGTGAGTTGAAGGGAAAATGCCGTCTGAAGACGATTTGTTTTCAGACGGCATTTTTTACTATGTGTTGTCTTGGGTTTGACGGTTGGTTGATAAATCCTTTACCATATTGTTTACAAGTTAATTGTTTTACTTTTTGATTTTTATATTGCTATTGTAATGAAAACGTTATATCGGATTGTATTTTCAATTGTACTTTTGAGTTTTTCGGCTACGTTGTCGGCGCAGACTTATTCAGTTTATTTTAATCAGCATGGGAAACTGACGGCAACGATGTCATCTGCGGCTTATATCAGGCAATATAGTGTGGTGTCTGGTATTGCTCATGCTCAGGATTTTTATTATCCGTCGATGAAGAAATATTCCGAACCTTATATTGTTGCTTCAACACAAATCAAATCTTTTGTACCTAACCTGCAAAATGGCATGTTGATTTTGTGGCATTTTAATGGTCAAAAAAAGATGACGGGAAGTTTCAGTAAGGGTAAACCGGATGGTGAATGGGTCAACTGGTATCCGAACGGTAAAAAATCTGCAGTTATGCCTTATAAAAATGGCTTGAGTGAGGGTACGGGATACCGCTATTACCGTAATGGCAGCAAGGAAAGCGAAATCCAGTTTAAACAAAATAAGGCAAACGGCGTATGGAAACAATGGTATGCTGATGGCAATATCAAAACGGAAATGGTCATGGTCAATGATGAGCCAGCTAAGATTCTGACATGGGATGAAAGCGGCCGATTACTCTCGGAACTGTCTATCCATCATCATAAACGTAATGGAGTAGTCTTAGAATGGTATGAAGATGGTTCTAAAAAGAGCGAAGCTGTTTATCAGGATGATAAGTTGGTTAGGAAAACCCAGTGGGATAAGGATGGTTATTTAATCGAACCCTAAATTTGATGCCGTCTGAAATATATTTCAGACGGCATTCTTATATGTGCAGATTGATGGCATTGTTTCTTGAAAATTTAGCAGTGGTATATAATTTTGGCTTTTAATGAATATCTGCAAGGAGAAAGCTTCGTGAATAATTCAGTCATCACCGTCATCGGTAAAGACCGTGTGGGCATTGTGTACGACGTTTCCAAAATTTTAGCGGAAAACCAGATTAATATTCTCAACATCAGCCAACAGCTGATGGACGATTTTTTTACCATGATTATTTTGGTGGACACTTCAAAATGCACCAAATCGCGTCAAGAGGTTTTGGATTTGTTTGCGGAAGAGAGCAAAAAACTCGCGCTTGATATCCGTATGCAAAACGAAGAAATTTTTCAAGCCATGCACCGAATCTGAAAAAAGCAGCCTGCACTCTAGTTTTCAAAGTGCAGGCTGCTTTGAATGTGTTGGAGAACAGGGCAGAGATACCATCGTTACCGGCCGTTCAGGCTGACTGAAAAGAAGGAGTTCCACCATGATAACCCTGCGCCAACCTCTGAACCGGTGAAAAAGCATCGAAACTTTAGTGCGCGAAGATACTGTGTTGCGCGACCGTGAAGGCGTATATCTACAATAGACCTGCCTGCCACCCGACACGTTCGAGCTGTTTTACGTAAATAACCGATTAGATGCCAATGCTTTTATGACTGCACGCTACCAAATCGTGATCGATAACAAAGTGATACCCGTGTCGTTCAAAGTGTAGAGCGTGGAGCACGGATTTTTGGCGTTTTTGCTGTCGCTTCCTGTGTTTGTGCTTGTCAAACGGCTTGGGCGGTAGATGTTGCGGTAGTGGTTGGGCGGTAAAAACAAATCCCAGCAAAAGGAAATACAGGCAGTCTGCATTTCAAAATACCAAAATACGAGAATATTTCCATGAAACCCGAAAAAATACTGCAAAAAATTGTTACCGAAAACGAATATACTGCGCTGCTGCCATCAGCTTCTCAAAACGAAATATTGCGAGAAGCCCTGTATCAAAACCGTATTTTTCTCTTTTTAGATTGGAAAGGGGAGAGTGGGCAGGGTGAGCTTTATCAATTTGTCAATGAGCGTTTGGTAGCATTCGGCAAAGAAATACTAAAAGTAAAACCTGATGATTTATATAAAAAATTCGATAAAGAATTTGGCCAAGATTGGGAAAGCGGCAATTTTCTGCCCTTTGCCTTCGATTATTTCGACGGCAAACTCAAACGGCAAAAAATGCGGTTGATGTTTTTGGAAAGCGGCAGCGATGACTACACTGTGTTTATTGTTCCGAGCAACGCATGTAAAAGTTTGGAAAGAATCCAGTCTAATTTTTGGACCTTCCAAAGTCTGAACAAAGCGGCAAATTTCATCTTATATACGGTCGATTGCTCCTCCTGCGGTCGACTGTCGGCATGGGATTTGGCCATAAGCGAGCCGCCGCCGTATGCTAATCACGAAGCGGCATACTGCGATTCCTGCCGCCAACCCTTATGGGATGCGGACGGCAAACTGTTTGCCGCAGTAGAAGAAACACCGCATTATGTCTCAGAACAAAAATAAATCACAGGCAGCCTGCACCAAATAAAACCCATTCAACAAGGAATCCCC
Source organism: Neisseria sp. SLRRB23 (assembly GCF_050896295.1). Classification (NCBI taxonomy): domain Bacteria; kingdom Pseudomonadati; phylum Pseudomonadota; class Betaproteobacteria; order Neisseriales; family Neisseriaceae; genus Neisseria; species Neisseria sp. SLRRB23. The sequence continues at coordinate 31,202 of NZ_JBPBFH010000025.1, read as the reverse complement.
AAAAATGTCCCAAGTCCATTCCAACGAAATCCTCGAAACTATCCGCATGGTAGCCGACCAGAATTTTGACGTGCGCACCATTACCATAGGCATTGATTTGCACGACTGCATCAGCACCGACATCGACGTGTTAAACCAAAACATTTACAACAAAATCACCACGGTTGGCAAAGACTTGGTGGCGACGGCAAAATATCTGTCTGCCAAATACGGCGTGCCGATTGTGAATCAGCGAATTTCCGTCACGCCGATTGCCCAAATCGCGGCGGCTACCCATGCCGATTCCTATGTCAGCGTGGCGCAAACTTTGGATAAAGCTGCCAAAGCCATAGGCGTGTCGTTTATTGGCGGTTTTTCCGCGCTGGTACAAAAAGGCATGTCGCCTTCAGACGAGGTGTTAAGCCGCTCCATTCCCGAAGCAATGAAGACCACCGACATCGTGTGCAGCTCCATCAATATCGGCAGCACGCGTGCCGGTATCAATATGGACGCGGTCAGACTGGCGGGCGAAACCATTAAGCGCACTGCTGAAATCACGCCCGAAGGTTTCGGCTGCGCCAAAATCGTCGTATTCTGCAACGCAGTGGAAGACAACCCGTTTATGGCGGGTGCGTTTCACGGCTCAGGCGAAGCGGGTGCTGTGATTAATGTCGGCGTATCGGGGCCGGGCGTGGTCAAAGCCGCGTTGGAAAATTCGGATGCAACGACATTGACCGAAGTTGCGGAAGTAGTGAAGAAAACCGCTTTCAAAATTACCCGCGTGGGTGAACTCATCGGCCGCGAAGCCTCAAAAATGCTGAATATCCCGTTTGGTATTCTCGACTTGTCGTTGGCGCCGACCCCTGCCGTCGGCGACTCGGTGGCGCGCATTCTTGAAGAAATGGGTTTGAGCGTCTGCGGTACGCACGGCACAACAGCAGCTTTGGCATTGCTGAATGATGCCGTGAAAAAAGGCGGCATGATGGCTTCCAGCGCGGTCGGGGGTTTGAGCGGTGCATTTATCCCTGTTTCCGAAGATGAAGGTATGATTGCCGCCGCCGAAGCAGGCGTGCTGACGCTGGACAAACTCGAAGCAATGACCGCCGTTTGTTCGGTCGGCTTGGATATGATTGCCGTTCCCGGCGACACGCCCGCGCACACCATTTCCGGCATCATTGCCGACGAAGCCGCCATCGGTATGATTAACAGCAAAACCACTGCCGTGCGCATTATTCCGGTAACCGGAAAAACCGTCGGCGACAGCGTCGAGTTCGGCGGACTGCTGGGCTACGCGCCGGTGATGCCGGTTAAAGAAGGTTCGTGCGAAGTGTTTGTCAACCGAGGCGGCAGAATCCCAGCTCCGGTTCAATCGATGAAAAACTGATTGCGGTTTTGATGGGGAAATGCCGTCTGAAAGGCTTCAGACGGCATTTTTGTTTATAGGCATCGGGTAAAATGTCTTTAGAAAAGAATATTGCAAATTTAAAAAATCCCTGTGTTCTTATTTCTGCTTTCTTACGTCATTCTTTTAAAGGTGGGAATCTGGAAACCAAAAAACAACAGGAATTTATCCGAAACAACAAAACCTATCCGCCGTCATCCCCGCGAAAGCGGGAATCTAGTTTGTTGTTCAAATAAATTCTGAAACTTTAATTTCGTCATTCCCGCGCAGGCGGGAATCTAGAAATGAAAAACGACGAGAATTTATCAGAAATGACGGAAACTTAAAAAACCGGATTCCCGCCTGCGCGGGAATGACGAAATTTTAGGTTTCTGATTTTGATTTTCCGTTTTTGCGGGAAGGATGGGGTTTCAGATTGTGGGTATTGTCGGTATTTTCTATTTGGTAATGCCTTTGTTATAAAAAAGCCGTCTGAAATTTCAGACGGCTTTGACTTTTAACGCATCCACAATCAACCTAAACACATTCGAATGCCCGCGGCGGCTGGGGTAATAGAGGTAAAGCGGTTCGTAAGTCATAGCATATTCAGGCAACAGCTCGACCAGGTGCCCCGAATTGAGTGCATCCGCCACGCTCATATGTGCTATCCACGCAATGCCGAGGCCGTCTGAAACGGCTTGCAGACGCAGATGATTGTTGATGGAAAACTGCGATTTGGGCGTGAATGTAATCAGCTCTTTTTTGTATTTGAATTCCCACTGCATCTCCGTGCCGTGTTCGGCGGAGAGCTTCGCGCCGATAAGGCGGTGCTGCTGCAAATCGTCAATATTTTTCGGCGAACCGTGTTGTGCCAAATAATCGGGCGAGGCAACCAATACCATTTTGAGCGGTGCGGAAATCGGCACCGCAATCATCTCTTTTGCCACATCGTTGCCCAGCCGCACGCCCATATCAAATCCCTCTTTCACAATGTCCGCCCAATGGTCGTCCACCACGATTTCCAAGCGGATTTTCGGGTATTGGTTCAAAATCGGCTTTAATTTCGGGTATAACACCGCTTCCGCCGCCAGCGTCGGAGCATTGATACGAATCAGCCCCGATGGTGTATTCAAAAAGTCATTTAACGCATCGACTTCGTGGTTAATAGCTTGATAAAGCGGAGAAAGTTGGTCGAAAAGCTGCTGTCCGGCTTCGGTCAGCGACACATTGCGCGTAGTGCGGTTGAACAGGCGCAGGTTCAGCCGCGTTTCCAGATTTTTCATGCTGTGGCTCAACGCCGAAGAAGAAATCCCCAAAAGCTGTCCCGCTTTCACAAAACTCTGCGTTTGCGCGAGTGTCAAAAAATAATTCAGCTCGTTAAAGTTCTGCATTTTCCTGCCCCGTTTTAGCTGATTAGTGAATTTAATTCACGACATCATAAAACCAAACCTAATTTATCTCAATAAAAACACGGGCTAAAATGGCTACACTTTCATGAGAACAAACAGGAGGCAATATCATGCAAAACATCACATTAAACAACGGCGTACAAATTCCTGTGCTCGGTTTCGGCGTATTTCAAATTCCGCCCGCAGAAACCGAGCAAGCCGTGATTGCCGCCATCAAGGCGGGCTACCGCCATATCGACACCGCGCAGGTTTATATGAATGAAACCGAAGTCGGTTTGGGAATTAAAAACAGCGGCGTGGCACGCGAAGAATTGTTCGTTACCACCAAAATTTGGGTGGAAAATTTCGGCTACGAAGCCGCTAAAGCCCCTCTGGAGCGTTCATTAGGCCGTCTGAATTTGGATTACATCGATATGGTGCTGATTCATCAGCCTTACGGCGACAGTTACGGCACATGGCGCGCGCTGGAAGAATATCAGGCAGCCGGCAAAATCCGCGCCATCGGCGTGAGCAATTTTTCGCCCGTACGCGCGGTGGATTTGGGACTATTCAATAAAGTGATGCCGCAGGCTAATCAGATTGAAATCAATCCGTTCCAACAAAAAACCGAAGCCGTTGCCGCTTTGCAGGCTGAAGGCATCGCAGTGGAAGCATGGGCACCGTTTGCCGAAGGCAAAAACGATATTTTCCACAATCCCGTGTTAAGCAAAATCGGTGCGAAATACGGCAAATCTGTGGCACAAGTGATTACCCGCTGGCTGGTGGAACGTGGCATCATTGTATTGGCAAAATCCATTAAACCCGAACGCATGGCGGAGAACCTAAACGTCTTTGATTTTGCGCTCAGCAATGAAGACAAAGCCGAAATCGCCAAGCTGGACGGTACGTTCGACGCGATTGTCAACCACGACATGGTGGATAATTTGAAGAAACGTATCTTCGCGTGGAAAACGGGGCAGTAACTGCAAATACAGTCAGGACAGGACTTATACTGATTTTGTCAAAACGCATTTATGCCGTCTGAAAGGCTTCAGACGGCATTTTCGTTTGGACTTGATTACTCGATATAAGTGAATTTTGCACGTTTGATATTGCACATCAATTCGTAAGGGATGGTTCCGGCCGCTTCGGCAACGGTATTGATGTTGACCGTATCGCCCCACAGTTCGACCTCGTGTCCCAAACCTTCTTGCGAAGCGTCTAGCTCGATGGTCATCATATCCATAGAGACCCTGCCGATGACCCGGGTCAATTTACCGTCGACGGCGACGGGGGAATTGCTTGGGGCACGGCGCGGATAACCGTCCGCATAACCGCAGGCAATCAGGCCGACCCGCGTAGATTTGCTGGTATAAAATGTTGCGCCATAACCGATAGGGGAGTGCGGCTGTAAAACGCGTTCGCCGAAAATACGGGTGGAAAGCCTCATCACGGGTTTCAGCCTGTCATCGCTGCCTCCGAACGGGGAAATGCCGTATAACGCCAAGCCCGCGCGCCCCCAATCCCTGCGTGCTTCGGGGATATTCAAAATAGCCGCCGAATTGGCAAGGCTTTCTTCGCCTTCCAGCCCTTTCGTACCCAAATCGAATGCTTCCATCTGTATTTCCGTCATACCGCTTTCGGGTTCGTCCGCACAGGAAAAATGCGAGAATTTGACAATACTGTCCACATATTCCGACTGTTTCAATGCCGCATATGCCGAAGCGTAATCATGAGGGAAAAATCCGGTACGGTGCATCCCCGAATCCATTTTCAACCAGACTTTGACGGGTTTTTTCCAATGACGGGAAAGCAAAGCCTCAAGCTGCCATTGGTTTCCGACTGCCGGCCAGAGTGAGTATTGTTCGACCGCTTCGTACTCTGATGCTTCAAATACGCCTTCCAAAAGGACAATCGGATGGGTAATGCCGCTCTCCCGTAGCCTGATTCCCTCGTCGATTGTCGCCACGGCAAAGCCGTCTGCCAAGTCTGCCAGCGCGAAAGCACATCTGACCGCACCGTGTCCGTATGCGTCGGCCTTCACTACCGCCAACAGCTTGCCTCCGTGCATTTCCTTCAAAATCCGATAATTGTGCCTAAGGTTGCCCAACCTGATCTGCACGTTCAAAGGGCGCATAAATTCATTCCTTACCAAACAAGTGTTTATTAGCAAAATTAAGAAATCAATTAGGGAATTATAATCCAACGGCAAGGCTTTTAAAATATTAAAGAACCTTGTGTCTTCAAGCCAGAGCAGCAGTTTTCAGGTAGGAAGGCGGTTTGCTTTTCCTGATATAATTGCTTTCCCAAATATATAGTGGATTAACAAAAATCAGGACAAGGCGACGAAGCCGCAGACAGTACAAATAGTACGGCAAGGCGAGGCAACGCCGTACTGGTTTTTGTTAATCCACTATATACTCTATTTGTTAAAATCAATAATAAATACAAGGCAATCCAAATGAAAGAACTAGATAAAATCGATTTCCGCATCCTTAAGATCCTTCAACAGAATGCCCGCATCCCGATGACGGAGCTTGCCGAGAAGGTAGGCTTGTCCACCACGCCCGTTACAGAGAGGGTACGCCGTTTGGAGCGGGAGCATTATATTTCCGGCTATCACGCCCATCTCAATCCCCACCTGCTGGGCAAACCGCTATTGGTTTTTGTCGAGCTGAAGCTGCAATCCAAATCGGGCAATATTTTCGAAGATTTCAAAAAAGAAGTGCTGAAAATTCCGCAAATTATGGAATGCCATCTGGTATCGGGGGAGTATGATTATCTGATTAAAGTCCGCTTACACGATATGTCGGCTTACCGCGATATGCTCGGCAATATTTTGTTACAACTTCCTGCAGCATCTGAGAGCAGGAGTTATGTCGTGATGGAGGAGGTCAAAGAAAATCCGGTGTTGGATTTGGATTGAATATTTCAGGCTGGCTATGCAGTTTGACACCTGAATGAAATATAACAACAAAACGTATGGCAGGTTGTCGTTTTAGATAAAAAAATGCACACATTCAATAGAATGTGCGCCAAGTCTACAAAGGAGAAATAGAGGAGAAACTATTAACTGACTACTCGAACCAGCTAACGGGGTAAATTATGCAGCTTTTCCGGTCAAAAAGCAAGCGTTTTTCTTGTTAAATTTCTTAAAGAATAGAATTTCAAACAATAAAAGTAATTAAATTTCAAAAAAGCGGAGATAAAAAAATGCACACATCCGGTTGAATGTGTGCCAAGTCTACAAAGGAGAAATAGAGGAGAAAAATCAAGCTGCATCAAGCAACTCAACGGCGGTAATTATCCGCCGTTTCTTATCTGCTGTCAATTATTGTTTGAAAATTTACCCGACCAATTCAAATTTTGCAAAAAACTTGCCCGATGGCTAATCCGGTAACAAATTCCTTCGTGTGGGCAAATCGCCGTTTTGTCCCTTGTCAGGTCTTGTGCATATCGGGAAAACCGAAATTGTCCGCACCTGCGCCGGTGTCGATTCGTCCCTTGCCATCTCGGGATATATCCAGCAAAATCGGCATATCGGTATTTTGATTGGTGTGTTGAGAAAATGACCCCGTTATTTAGAAAAGCCGTTTGGCTGCTGTTTGCCGTTTCGGTCTGTGCATTTGCCGGTTCTTTGGCGGCACAGTATGTTTTGGGTATGGAGCCTTGCGTTTTGTGTATCAGCCAGCGGTTGTGCGTCTTGGCAACCGCATTATGTGCGGCAATTGTCCTGATGTGCAGACCAAGAAGAAGGGCAGGCGGTTTGTTCGGTACTGTCTTTATCAGCATTCCGGCCGTTACGGGTGCGGCTGTTGCGGCATATCAGTTGTGGCTGCAGTCGCTGCCGCCGGGTACGGCTCCTTCATGCGGCGCGCCGTGGACGTTTCGATTGAAGGGCTGGCCTTTGTTTGATTGGTTCGAGCCTGTTGTGCACGGGTTCGGAAATTGTGCCGAACCGGATTATCTGTTAGGGGTTGCTTTGCCTGTTTGGAGCGTGGCGTATTTTCTGGCGGTTGTCCTGACGGTTTGGTGGGCGTGGGCAAGGGCTAAATAAATCAATGCCGTCTGAAAGGTTCAGACGGCATTTTCTTGTATGTCTGCTGTGCTGCGTATCAGTCCAGATTCAATACGGCGGAAGTGTAAACGTCTTGCACGTCGTCCAAGTCTTCCAGCGCGTCAATCAGTTTTTGCATTTTGACGGCATCGTCGCCGGAGAGTTCGGTTTCGTTTTGGGCGCGCATCGTAACGTCGCCGTCAACGGATTTGTAACCTGCCGCCTCCAAAGCGGATTTTACGCCCGCCCAATCGTTTGGCGCGGTAATGACTTCGATGGAACCGTCGTCGTTGGCAACCACGTCTTCCGCACCGGCTTCCAAAGCCGCTTCCATCAGCGCGTCTTCGTCAACGCCGGGTTCGAATACCAAATAGCCCTGATGCACGAAGTTGAACGCCACGCAGCCGTCGGTACCCAAGTTGCCGCCGTTTTTGGTAAACGCGTGGCGCACGTCGGCAACGGTGCGGGTTTTGTTGTCGGTCAGGCAGTCCACCATCAAAGCCGCGCCGCCGATGCCGTAGCCTTCGTAGCGCAACTCGATGTATTCCACGCCTTCCAAGTTGCCCGTACCTTTATCGATGGCGCGTTGCACATTGTCTTTGGGCATATTGTTTTCGGCTGCTTTTTCCAAAGCCAGACGCAGGCGCGGATTTGCGCTGGGATCGCCGCCGCCCATACGCGCCGCAACGGTGATTTCTTTGATTAAACGGGTGAAGATTTTGCCGCGTTTGGCATCCTGACGGGCTTTTTTATGCTGGATATTCGCCCACTTGCTATGGCCTGCCATAAATTTCCTTTCTTATTTCAAATAATTAATCTGTTTTTGTCAGATTTTTTACGGTCGGCATTTTAACATAAGTTGCAAGTACCCAAAATATCCTGTTTTATGCCGTGCCGTTGTCGATGCCGTCTGAAAACGATTTCCTCCGCTTTCCGCTTAAAAATAAAGAAATATTTTAATTAACGATATTTTACGGTATGATGGCACAGCTTCTCCCCGATTGTTGACAATTGAAGGCATCTGTTGCGGCAAATACGGTCTGCTCGCCGTGTTTCCTTATTGGAATGTCTTTGGGAAAGCAGTCATTTTAATCGTAAGATAAGGTTTATTTTATGGAAAATATATTGTCTGTTCTGGTGGGTACAGTCAATCGGTTTCTTTGGGACTACCTGCTGATTTATGCCCTTTTGGGTATCGGCCTGTTTTTTACGCTGTATCTCGGTGCGCCGCAGATTTTGAAGTTTGGCGCGGGATTCAAATCCGTATTCGGCGGCTTGTTTGCCAAAGGCGATAAAGACGATAAGTCCTTATCGCAGTTTCAGGCGTTGGCGGTTGCCATATCCGCGCAAATCGGTACGGGCAATGTCGCCGGCGTGGCGACCGCTATCACCGCAGGCGGACCGGGAGCGATTTTTTGGATGTGGATTTCCGCTGCTTTGGGGATGTCCACGATTTTTGCCGAAGCNCTGCTCGCGCAGAGATATCGGGTNGTCAGCCACGGCAAATATATCGGCGGGCCGGCGTTTTATATTACNCACGGTCTGACTCCGAAAATCGGTCGCGGCGCGGCGCGTTTTTTGTCCGGTTTCTTTTCCATTGCGTTGATTATCGCATTGGGCTTTATCGGTAATGCGACACAGGCCAATTCCATTGCTTCTGCAGTTAATATTGCGTTTGGTGTGCCTTCGCTGACGGTGGGCATTGTGCTTGCCGTCTTTACCGGCATGATTGTCATCGGCGGTGTAAACCGTATTGCCAATATTGCCCAGTTTGTCGTGCCGTTTATGGCGGTTGTATATATTTTGTGCGCCGTCGTTATCCTGTTTGAATTTTCCGACCATATTGTGCCGATGTTCAACCACATCTTTACCGCTGCCTTCAATCCCGAAGCTGTTTTGGGCGGTGCTGCGGGTATCGGTATGCGCGAAGCGATACGTTTCGGCGTGGCGCGCGGTCTGTTTTCCAACGAAGCAGGTATGGGTTCGACTCCGCACGCCCACGCGACTGCGGATGTGAAGCACCCTGTCCAACAAGGTATGGCGGCATTTGTCGGTGTGTTTATCGATACGATTTTGGTGTGTACGGCTACGGCGTTGATTATCTTGTTGACTGATGCCAACCTTTCAAGCGGACAGGGCGCGGCGGTTACTCAGTTTGCCTTTAATAAGGCCTTCCCAGGCTTCGGTTCGCAATTGCTTGCGGTATGTCTGACTTTCTTTGCCTTTACCACTATTATCGGTTGGTATTATTTCGGTGAGTCCAATATCCGTTTTCTTTTCAGGGGAAGACACTTGGGCATCTATCGCGCATTGGTTCTGCTTGCCATTGTTTTGGGCACGCTTGGCAAAGTCGATTTGGTTTGGAGCCTGTCGGATATGTTCAACGGTTTTATGGTTATCCCCAACCTGATTGCCCTGTTCTTGCTGCGTAAGGAAATCCGCGCCATTTATGATGATTATTTGGCACAGAAAAAAGCGGGTCGGGATTTGTCCTATCAGTATGAATTCCACGAGTTCCACGACAAGGGTTGATGTCCGGCAAACAGAAAACCTCCCAATCTTCAGGATCGGGAGGTTTTGCTTTTCAGACGGCATTCAGATTACATAACCGTACACGCTGACAAATTGGGTTATGCTGCCGCCCAATACGAACAGATGCCAGATTCCGTGCCCGTGTCGGATTTTTTCATCGTTTACAAACCAGTAAATGCCGACGCTGTACAGCATACCGCCTGCCGCCAGCCAAGCCAGTCCTGCCGGCGGGAGTGAGGCTGTCAGGGATTTCATTACCGCCAAGACCATCCAGCCCATTACGATATAAATCGCAATAGACAGCAGACGTTTTTCGCTTTTCCGTCCGATGGTGAGTTCTTGTGCGATTCCTGCAGCCGCCAGCAGCCAGGACAGTGAAAATACCGTCCAGCCCGGCCCGTTTCTCAAAGAAACCAGTGCAAACGGTGTGTAGCTTCCGGCAATCAGCACATAAATCATGCAGTGGTCGGTTTTTTTCAAAATGCTTTTCAGTTTTCCGGCTTTGATTCCGTGATACAGGGAAGAGCTCAAATACAGCAGGAAAAGGCTGATGCCATAAACCGATACGCTGAAGATACGGTAGCCGTCCCCGTGTCCTATGGTTTTCAGCAGCATCAGCACCAAACCTGCCGCCGCCAGAATCAAACCGCTCAAATGGCTGTAAGTATTGAAGCGTTCGCCTGTATACATCGCACAATCTTTCGGGAAAGTAGAGGCAGTCAGTTTACGCCGATACTTTTGCCTCTGTGTGGGATTTACTCTTTGCCTACACTGTGAATATTCTTGAAAATGCGTGTGTTAAAATCTGTTTTTTTATTTTCAGACGGCATTTTATGTTGAATCCATCCCGAAAACTGGTTGAGCTGGTCCGTATTTTGGAAGAAGGCGGTTTTATTTTCAGCGGCGATCCCGTGCAGGCAACGGAGGCTTTGCGCCGTGTGGACGGCAGTACGGAGGAAAAAATCATCCGTCGGGCGGAGATGATCGACAGGAACCGTATGCTGCGGGACACGTTGGAACGTGTGCGTGCGGGGTCGTTCTGGTTGTGGCTGGCAGCAGCGATGTTTACATTTTTTACCGGTTTTTCCGGTGCGTATCTTCTGATGGACAGCCAAGGGCTGAATTTCTTCCTGATTTTGGCGGGCGTGTTGGGCATGAATACGCTGATGTTGGCGGTATGGCTGGCAACGCTGTTCCTGCGCGTGAAAGTGGGGCGGTTTTTCAGCAGTCCGGCGACGTGGTTTCGGGGCAAAGACCCTGTCAATCAGGCGGTGTTGCGGCTGTATGCGGACGAGTGGCGGCAACCTTCGGTACGTTGGAAAATAGGCGCAACGTCGCACAGCCTGTGGCTCTGCACGCTACTCGGAATGCTGGTGTCGGTATTGCTGCTGCTTTTGGTGCGGCAATATACGTTCAACTGGGAAAGCACGCTGTTGGGCGATTCGTCTTCAGTACGGCTGGTGGAAATGTTGGCATGGCTGCCTGCGAAACTGGGTTTTCCCGTGCCTGATGCGCGGGCGGTCATCGAAGGCCGTCTGAACGGCAATATTGCCGATGCGCGCGCGTGGTCGGGCTTGTTGGTCGGCAGCATAGTTTGCTACGGCATCCTGCCGCGCCTGCTGGCTTGGGCGGTATGCAAAATCTTTTTGAAAACAAGCCAAAGCAAGCTGGATTTAGAGAAACCTTATTATCAGGCGGTCATCCGCCGTTGGCAGACGCAAATCGTCGATGCGGATACGCATCAGGAAACCGTGTCCGCCGTTTCGCCGAAAATCNTCTTAAACGACGCGCCCAAGTGGGCGGTGATGCTGGAAACCGAGTGGCACGAAGGGACGTGGTTCGAGGGCAGGCTGGCGCAGGAATGGCTGGATAAAGGCGTTGCCGCCAATCGGGAACAGGTTGCCGCACTGGAAGCGGAGTTGAAGCAGAAACCGGCGCAACTGCTTATCGGCGTGCGCGCTCAAACTGTGCCCGACCGGGGCGTGCTGCGGCAGATTGTCCGACTTTCGGAAGCGGCGCAGGGCGGCGCGGTGGTGCAGCTTTTGGCGGAACAGGGGCTTTCAGACGACCTTTCGGAAAAGCTGGAACATTGGCGTAACGCGCTGGCCGAATGCGGCGCGGCGTGGCTTGAGCCTGACAGGGTGGCGCAGGAAGGCCGTTTGAAAGACCAATAAACTCACTTGAAATGTTCTGTTAAGCCGCCATTCTGAAAAAAGGCCGTCTGAAAATCCATTCTTCAAAAACATCATGAGCAAACAACCCCTTTCCCTCGCCGTCGTGGGACACACCAATACCGGCAAAACCTCGCTCCTGCGCACCCTGTTGCGCGACAGCGGCTTCGGCGAAGTCAAAAACGCCCCATCCACCACGCGCCATGTTGAAGAAGCCGCGATTACTGACGGTGTCGACACGCTGCTGTACCTGTACGATACGCCCGGACTCGAAGACGCGGGCGGTGTTTTAGAATGGCTGGAAACCCATACGGATACGCGTTCAGACGGCATCGAGCGGCTGCAACAGTTTCTCGGCAGCGACGGCGCGCATCATGATTTCAACCAAGAAGCCAAAGTCTTACGGCAAGTCTTGCAAAGCGATATGGCAATGTACGTCATCGACGCGCGCGAACCCGTCCTCGACAAATATCGGGATGAATTGACCATCCTTTCATGGTGCGCCAAACCGGTTATGCCCGTGTTCAACTTTACCGGCGGACAGCTTCCCGAATCGTGGACAACCATGCTGGCGAGGAGAAACTTGCACGTTTTCTCTGGGTTTGACACCGTCGCCTTCGATTTTGAAGGCGAATTGGATTTATGGAATAAACTCGCCACCATGTTACCGCAGCATGAAGTCATCGACCGCCTGACCGCCGCCCGCCGCCGCGAATGGATGCGTCTGGACAAAGAAGCGCGCCGCGAAATCGCCGATTTCCTGCTCGATGCAGCCGCCTTCAGGCAGGAAGTGGACGAAAACGAGGATACCGACACCGTGTTGCAAACCATGCAGGCGGAAATACGCCAACTCGAACGGCAGATGCAGCAGCGGCTGTTTGCCCTCTACCGTTTCTACCACAGCGAAATCGACGGCGGCGACTGGATGCCGCAAGCCTTCCGCCAAGACCCGTTCGACAGCGAATTGCTCAAGCAATACGGCATCCGCACCGGCACGGGCGCGGCAACCGGCGCGCTCATCGGTTTGGGGCTGGACATCGCCACGTTCGGCGGCTCGCTCGGATTGGGTACGGCAATCGGCGGCTTTTTGGGCGGCATCCTGCCCAATACCCGCACCATTTCCGACAAACTTACCGGTCGCCAAACCTTGCACACCGACCCTGAAACCCTGACCCTGCTCGCCGCCCGCGCCCTCGATTTGCTCCACGTCCTGCAAACGCGCGGACACGCGGCACAATCGGATATCGAGCTGCACAGCCGCAAAGCCCCGTGGGACGCCGCCAGACTCCCGCCCGAACTCAACAAAGCCCGCAGTCATTGGAAATGGTCGTCGCTCAATACGCACCGCCCTGATACCAGCCGCGCCGAACGCGCCGGATATGTGGAGAAACTTCAAATCCGCCTGTCGGGAAAATATAGTGAATTAAATTTAAATCAGGACAAGGCGGCGAGCCGCAGACAGTACAAATAGTACGGCAAGGCGAGCCAACGCTGTACCGGTTTAAATTTAATTCACTATAATGCCGTCTGAAGCCTGTTTGTATGGCAAGTCAGATTCAAATCGGGATAAGGCAGGAGGGTCGCTGAAGCCGATTTGCGACAAAAAACGGGTTCTGTATGATACAGAACCCGTTTCGTATGCCGTCTGAACGCTTCAGACGGCATTTTATTTGCAAAGGAATTACAGGGTGCGGGCAACTTCGACGATGTCGAAACATTCGAGTTGGTCGCCTTCCATGATTTCGTTGTAGCCTTTAATCATCAGACCGCACTCAAAGCCCATACGGACTTCTTTGACGTCGTCTTTATAGCGTTTCAACGAAGCCAGTTCGCCCGTGTGGATGACCACGTTGTTGCGGATGAGGCGGACATGGGAATCGCGTTTGACCACGCCGTCGGTAACCATACAGCCTGCAATATTGCCGACCTTGGAAACGGAGATGACCTGACGGATTTCGACCGTACCGGTTACTTGCTCTTTCTCTTCCGGAGAGAGCATACCGCTCATCGCCGCTTTCACGTCGTCGATGGCATCGTAGATGATGTTGTAGTAGCGGATTTCCACGTTTTCATTTTCGGCCAGCTTACGTGAAGAAGCATCTGCACGGACGTTAAAGCCGATAATGAACGCGCCCGAAGCGATGGCAAGGTTGACATCCGATTCGGTAATGCCGCCCACGCCGCTGTGCAACACGTTCACTTTCACTTCGTCTGTGGACAGTTTTTTCAGGCTGCCCGCCAAAGCCTCGTAAGAGCCCTGAACGTCTGCCTTGATGATGACCGACAAAGATTGGGCCTGGTTTTCGCCCATATTGTTGAACATGTTTTCCAGTTTTGCGGCCTGTTGTTTGGCCAAGCGCACGTCGCGGTATTTGCCTTGGCGGAAGAGGGCGATTTCGCGCGCTTTTTTCTCGTCCGCCAATACCATCGCGTCTTCACCCGCATTCGGTACGTCGGACAAGCCAAGGATTTCGACGGGGATGGACGGACCGGCTTCGGTAATGGCTTTGCCGTTTTCATCGACCATCGCGCGGATTTTGCCGAATGCCGTACCGGCCAGCAGCATATCGCCTTTTTTCAGCGTACCGCTTTGAACCAGCAATGTGGCAACCGCGCCGCGCCCTTTGTCCAAGCGCGCCTCAACGATGATGCCTTTGGCGGGCGCATCGACGGGGGCAGTCAGTTCCAATACTTCGGCTTCGAGCAATACGGCTTCGAGCAGCGCGTCGATGTTTGTTCCTTTTTTCGCGGAAACGTCGATAAATTGAACCGTGCCGCCCCAATCGTCGGGGATAACTTCGTGTTGGGTCAGTTCCTGACGGATGCGTTCGGGGTTGGCCGTATCTTTATCGATTTTATTGACGGCAACCACAATTGGAACACCTGCCGCTTTGGCATGTGCAATGGCTTCGATGGTTTGCGGCATCACGCCGTCGTCGGCGGCAACCACAAGAATCACGATGTCGGTTGCTTTCGCACCGCGTGCGCGCATGGCGGTAAAGGCTTCGTGGCCCGGGGTGTCCAAGAAGGTAATCACGCCGCGTGGCGTTTTGACGTGATAAGCGCCAATGTGCTGCGTAATGCCGCCCGCTTCGCCCTGTACCACTTTGGCGCGGCGGATGTAGTCCAGTAGCGAGGTTTTGCCGTGGTCGACGTGGCCCATGACGGTAACGACGGGCGGACGCGGCAATGCTTCGGCTTCCACTGCTTCCGCGCCTTCGTCCAAGAAGGCTTCGGGATCGTCGGCGGCGGCAGGTTTACCGATATGTCCGAGTTCTTCGACGACAATCAGGGCTGTGTCTTGGTCGATGGATTGGTTGATGGTTACCATCATGCCCATTTTCATCAGGGCTTTAACCACTTCGACGCCTTTGACTGCCATTTTGTGTGCCAAGTCGGCAACGGTAATGGTTTCGGGAACTAAAACCTCGTGTACGACAGGTTCGGTCGGTGCTTGGAAGGCGTGTTGGTTCGGCTCGAGTTTGAGTTTTTTGCCTTTCTTGCCGCCGCGTACGCGCTCGTCGCCGCCGTTGCGGGCATTGTTGCGGTCACGTCCGCCTTTACCGCCTTTGCCTTTGGTATTGCGGCCCTGGCCTTCGTCATCACGGTTGTAGCGGTCTTCTTTTTTTGCTTTTGACGGGTTGAGGGGTTTGTTTTCGCTTGCAGAAGCGGCAGCCTGCGTTTTTTCAGCAGGTTTTGCTGCGCGCTGCCCTGCGGTTTTGGTTTCCGGTGAGGTTTTTGCCTGTTGCTCTGCTTGTTGTTTTATGGCTTCACGACGTGCCTGACGTTCCTGTTTCTCTCTTAATAGGGCTTCTTGATGTGCGCGCAACGCTGCAGCACGGCGCGCCTCCTCATCGCGTTGCGCCTGTTCTTCCACACTGACTACAGGCTGCGGGATGGCGGGTTCGACTGGTTTTGCCGGTTTTTTTGCTTCTTTGCCTTTGCTGCCTTTATCTTGTTTCGGTGTGGATTCAGCTGTTTTCCCGGATGGTACTTTGTCGGAAGGAGCTGCTTTGTTTCCTGCAACAGGTTTGGGTTTGTCGGAGGCGGGTTTCGGCATATCTTCGGCAGTTTTGTTTTCCTGAGCGGCAGGCTTGGTTTTGCTGCCAGATTTTGCCGCTTTCAATTTTGCTGCTTCCGCTTCTGCTTTGGCGCGTGCTTCTGCGCGTGCGGCAGATTCGCTTTCTGCTTTGGCCGCATCTTCCGTCATTTTTTCTACCTGAGCCGGAGGTGCTTGGACCTGTGAGGCTTTTACCTGTGCTGCCAGCTCTTCAGGGGATGGAATGTTGACGGTGCGGCCACGTTTGCGTGTCTCAACTTTTACGCCGTCGATGGTGCTGACTTCGGTCTTGGTGCGACGGATGCTGATAGTACCGCCGTTGCTGCCGTTTTTCTTGGTCAGGTAGGCGTTTAGAAGCTGTTTGTCGTCCAGTGTCAGGGAATCGCTGCCGCTGGTTTTGCTGACGCCGGCTTCTTTCAACTGTTTCAGCAGGTCGTCGACCGGGCGTTTCAGTTCGGCGGCAAATTGTTCTACGGTTGTGTTACTCATCTTTACCCCCTTTATTTGTCTTCGGTAAACCAGTGTTCGCGTGCGGTCAGGATGACGGCTTTTGCGGTTTCTTCATTGACACCGGTAATTTCAATCAGCTCATCGACGGACAGTTCTGCCAAGTCGTCGCGTGTGGTAATGCCGGCTTCGGCGAGTTTGAGCAGCATATCGGCATCCACACCTTCCAGGCTGCGCATATCATCGGATACTTCGCCCAGTTTTTCTTCGGCGGCAATCGCCATGGTCAGAATGGCATCGCGGGCGCGGTTGCGGAGCATATCGACGATTTCTTCGTCAAATCCTTCAATGGCAAGCAGTTCGGCTGCAGGAACATAGGCGACTTCTTCCAATGTTGCGAAACCTTCCTGAACCAGTACGTCGGCAGTTTCTTCGTCCACGTTCAAGTGATTCATAAACAGGCGGCGGATGGCGGCATCTTCTGCCGCATTGCGTTCGTCTGCCTCGGCGGAAGTCATAATGTTGAGCTGCCAGCCGGTCAGGTCGGAGGCGAGGCGGACGTTTTGACCGCCGCGTCCGATGGCAAGCGCGAGCTGGTCTTCGGCAACGATGACATCGACGGCGTGTTTTTCCTCGTCGATGACAATACGGCTGACTTCGGCGGGGGAGAGTGCGCCCATAACGAATTGGGCAGGCTCAGGAGACCAGAGGACGACATCGATGCGTTCGCCGGACAATTCGTTGCTGACGGCATTGACGCGTGAACCGCGTACGCCGATACAGGTGCCTTGCGGGTCGATGCGTTGGTCGTTGGCTTTGACGGCAACTTTGGCGCGTTGGCCCGGGTCGCGTGCGACTGCGCGGATTTCCAACATGCCGTCTGAAATTTCGGGGACTTCGTTGGCATAGAGTTTGGCCAGAAAGTCGCCGCTGGTACGGCTCAAAATGACTTGTTTCCGGCCGGTGTTGCCGATTTCGTCCACGCGAAGGAAAAGTGCGCGGATACGGTCGCCGCTGCGGAAGTTTTCGCGGGGGATGGTTTGGTCGCGGGGAATCAGTGCATCCAGTTTGCCGGCAATAATTTCAACGATGATGCCATGGCGTTCTACCCGTTTGACCGTTCCGGTAACGATGTCTTCTTTGACGGCAAGAAATTCGTTCAGGTTTTGTTCGCGTTCGGCATCGCGGATACGTTGCAGGATGATTTGTTTGGCGGTTTGCGCAGCTTGGCGGCCGAAACCTTCGTTAGGCAGTTGCTCCTCGTAATATTCGCCGATTTGGATGGTTGTGCCGGGGATTTCTTCTTGGATTTCCTCGATGGTTTTTTCAATATCGGGGTAGGTATAGTCTTCATCGGCCACAATCAGCCAGCGGCGGAAGGTTTGGTATTCGCCGGTGTCGCGGTTGATTTGTACGCGGACATCCATGTGTTCGCGGTCTGCCTTTTTCTTGGCTGCGCTAGAGAGTGCGAATTCCAAGGCTTGGAANACGACTTCCGCGTCAACATTTTTTTCGCTTGCCAGAGCTTCTGCCAGCTGTAATATTTCACGACTCATTTTGAAAATCTCCAATATTGTTGTGTTTTAGAATTTGAATTCGGGACGCAGGCGGGCTTTGTCGATATTGTCTATTTCGATTTGCACGGTCTTGCCGTCGAAGGAAACGGTAACAGTGTCGTTTTCACAGCCTTCGATTTTGCCGATAAAGTTTTTCTGACCGTCTATCGGCAGGCGGGTTTTGATTTTTGCCTGCTGACCGGCAAAGCGTACGAAGTCGGCGGCTTTTTTCAGAGGACGGTCGAGTCCGGGACTGGAAATTTCCAGATTTTTATAATCGATGTCTTCCACCATAAACAAACGGCTCAAATGGTTGCTGACGGTTGCGCAGTCTTCGACGGTAATGCCGCCTTCTTTATCGATGAATACGCGCAACGTTCCTTGAGCGGTCAGTTCGAAATCGACCAGTTCATAGCCCAAGCCGGGCAGGGTTTTTTCGAGGATGGTCTGAATATCCATGCTGCTCCCTAGGTACATAATAAAAAAATGGCCGAGAGGCCATTTTTCGTTAGGATTGAAAAATTGGCACGATTATAACCTGTTTTATGGAAAAATGAAAGTGTTGATTTATTTTGTGTTTTCCAATTTCAAACAAATGATTTTGGTAATGCCGGTTTGAGGGGTGAGCTTGATATTGTTGACAAAATTGTGTCGGAATTTTATGCCTAGATATTTAAATCATTAAAAATCAATATATTGATTTCATTTTTTGATTTTGTTGCTGATTGGGAGCGTGTTTTCTTGCCTTGCATAAAGATTATCCCAAGCCTAAAATCGGGGCGGTTTATTTCTGACAGTTCGGGGCCGTATTATGTCTCTTTATCCGATTTACAATTTCTCTGCCGGTCCTGCGGCGTTGCCTGAAGCAGTTTTGCAGACGGCACAGCAGGAAATGTTGGACTACAATGGAACCGGTTTTCCAGTTATGGCGATGAGCCACCGCTCGGAGATGTTTTTGAGTATCCTGCATCATGCGGAAGAGGATCTGCGGCGGCTTCTGAAGATTCCCTCAAATTATAAGATATTGTTTTTACAGGGTGGGGCGACAACTCAATTTAATATGGTGGCCATGAATTTGGCACATGGTTTCCGTACTGCGGATGCCGTGGTAACGGGTAACTGGAGCCGGATTGCCTATGAGCAGATGGGACGGTTGACGGATACGGAAATCCGTTTGGCGGCACACGGTGGAGAGCAGTTCGATTATTTGGATTTGCCCGAACCGGAAACATGGGATGTGGACAGGAATTCCGCCTTTGTTCATTTTGCCGTCAATGAAACCGTCAATGGATTGCAATACGGTAAAGTGCCGCGCCTTTCAGACGGCATGCCGCCGTTGGTATGCGATATGTCCAGTGAGATTTTGTCGCGTGAGTTTGAGGTTGCCGATTACGGGCTGATTTATGCGGGTGCTCAGAAAAATATCGGGCCGGCAGGTGTTACTGTAGTCATTGTTCGAGAAGACCTGTTGGACCGCTGTCCCGATAATATTCCTGATGTGTTCAACTATCGTTCCCATATCGAACGCAACGGTATGTACAATACGCCTTCAACTTATTCGATTTATATGTCGGGGCTGGTGTTCCGTTGGTTGTTGGCGCAAGGCGGCGTGGGAAAAATTGAAAAAATCAATCATCTGAAGGCGCAAATTTTGTATGGTGCAATAGACGGCAGCGATGGTTTTTATATCAACCGTATCCGTCCGAACGCGCGTTCTAAAATGAATGTTGTGTTTCAGACGGGCAATGAGGAACTTGACCGCCGTTTTGTATTCGAGGCTGAGTTGCAAGGTTTGTGTCTGTTAAAAGGTTATAAATCTGTCGGCGGGATGCGGGCCAGTATTTATAACGCAATGCCGTTGGAAGGTGTGAGGGCGTTGGCAGATTTTATGAGTGATTTCCAACGTCGTTACGGCTGATTTTGAGATGCCGTCTGAATGCATTTTCAGATGGCATTATTTTTCCCGGTTAGGCGGTGTAATGGCATTGCCGGATGCTTTGTGTTATAAACCACTTTCCGAAATGATTTGAGAAACGATTATATGGATGCTTTGCAGCTTTTGATTACACGGCGTTCTTCAAAAAAATTGGCGGCACCCGCTCCTGATGCCGGACAGTTGGAACAAATATTGCAGGCGGCAACGCAGGTTCCGGATCATGGAAATATGCGTCCTTTTCATTTTACCGTCATCCAAGGCGAGCTAGGATTGCAACGTTTTCGCGATGTGTTGAAGCAAACGGTTACCGAATTGAATTTCGGCGATGATGCTATGAAAAAGGCTGAAAAAGTGGGTAATATGGCGCCAATGGTAATAGGGGTAACGTTTGCTCCGAACCGAGAAGTGGCGAAGCCGAAACCGGAGTGGGAACAGATGCTGACAGCAGGTTGTGCGGCGTATGCTTTACAGTTGGCGGCAACTGCCCAAGGTTTCGACAATGTGTGGATTACAGGAATGTGGATCAATAGCCCTTTGTTGCGTCAGGCTTTCGGGTGTGCGGATAAGGATAAAATTATCGGATTGATGATGGTGGGATCTCCGACAGAAGAAATACATAAGCCCAAAAATACGGATTTGGAACAGTTTGTCAGCTATTGGTAAACAGGACTTCAAATAAAATGCCGTCTGAAGGTTTTCAGACGGCATTTTATTTGAAATCCTCAAGTTGGATCTATAAGGCGCTTGATATAGCGGATAAAATTTACGGTGTCTTTCCATGTTTGAATGCCATTAGCGATACCGGGTAGGCAAGGGAAGATAAGGATATATCGTGATTCTCCGGTCAGACTGTTGATAAATTAAACTGCTAAGGCAATAGTTGCTTTATGGGGCATGAATAATTCGTAATATCGAAAGATTTTATGTTTTGCGCAGAATATGTGCTGTGTTTGTCGGAGTGATGCAAACGATATCCTAAGATATGATTCTTTGGGTACTTGGTAAAACTTTGACCTTCTGATCAGATAAGTTAGCCATGCCGGATAATTACAACATGCTCAGTATGTTTAATGGCGTATCTCCTAAAATTCATCTGTTCTGAAAAGCATTAGGCAAGCTTTCCTTAAAGCCGGAAATTTTTATTGGATTGTTTTGGTGTAAATAAGGTCGGGAATATTTTGCAAATCAGGTTGTAATGTTACAGATAAAAAAACGGCGGTACTTTTCAGTACCGCCAAAGCTGCTTTGGTAATTAAAAAAGTCATTGACCGGCACAACGGAAGCCTAAGTTGTGCAGGACATATTTGGATTGCAAGCTGGTGCGGATGCCGTAGCGGAGGAAGGCGGCATAGTTGGATGAGTCGCTCGACCCGATAGACGCGCCGCTGCAAAACATTTGCGCATTGGCATTTCCGGAGGAAAGCAGGCTACTGTTGAAATCTTCCGTCCATTCCCAAATAAGTCCGTGCATATCGTAAACGCCCCAGTAGTTCGGTCGGCCTTTGCCGACGTCATGCAAGCCTTTTCGTCCGCCATCTGCGTACCAATCAAGAATAGTGCGGTTATAACCGGGCTCGTTGGAGCCGTTTTTCTGCGTGGCGGAGGCAAGCCCAGCAAATTCCCATTCGTCGATGGTCGGCAGGCGTTTGCCTTGTGCGGCGCAATAGGCGTTGGCGGCAAACCAGGAAACATTGGTTACCGGCTGTTTTAATTCACTTGCCTTTGGTGCATAGCTGTGGCTGCCGTTTTTAATCCAGTGTTTCAGATAAGAAGGCTCCGCCTGTTTGGAACTGACCCTGCCTTTTTGCCATTGGGGATGATTTTTGACAAATTCGGCAAACTCGGCATTGGTAACAGGATATTTATCAAGTTTGAACGGTTTGACTTTAATCAGGCCGGTGTCTTTTTTCAGATAAAGCGGGCGGTAGCTGCCGCCTTCTATTTTGACCATTTCGGTAGCTGCCGCATTGGTACTGATGAGTGCCGTACAGAGAAAAAATAACCGGATGTACTTCATATCAAGCCTCCTGACAGGCGGTTAAAATTGATTTTTCAGACGGCATTTTAAACGAAAAGCCGCGAATGCCGTCTGAAGAATCAATCTTTCGAAGTGAAAAAATTGATTATTAAAAAACCACTGCCGTGCGTAATTAAGTACGGCGGCAGTGGTTTGTTTGCCTAAAAATGGGCGTTCAATTTAGTAATCGCTTTTTACAGGAGCAGAGGCTGCCGGAGCAGAGGCAGCGGGAGCGGAAGCAGCAGGAGCTGCACCGTTACCGGCATAAGCAGTATCACTCAATTTTTGGGTCATGATTTCAGGGTTTTCTGCACCTTCTACTTTTAATTGACCCAACGCGCCTTTGTTGAATGCGCGGAAGAGGGAGTGGTCAACCAAGGTGTAGCTGCCCGGTACGTCTACTTTGAATTCAACCATAGCAGAACCACCTGCAGGAACGATGGTGCTTTGTACATTCTCGTTAATCAGTTTACCGCCTTCAACATAAACTTTGTCGAAGATTTCGCCGATTACGTGGAAGGAAGATACCAAGTTAGGACCACCGTTACCAACGTACATACGTACAGTTTCGCCTGCTTTGGCTTTCAGGGCGTTGTCGCCGGCGATAGCGCCTACGTGACCATTAAATACTACGTATTCAGGTTGTTCAGCGACGGCTTTATCCATATCGAACGGTTGCAGGCCTTGTGCACCTTTTTTACCTTTGGTGTAGAAGTCGCCTTGAACGATGTAGAATTCTTTATCCACTTTCGGCAGACCTTCTTTAGGTTCAACCAAAATCAGACCGTACATACCGTTGGCGATGTGCATACCGACGGGTGCAACGGCGCAGTGGTAGATATACAGACCGGGTTGCAGGGCTTTAAAGCTGAATGTAGAGGTACGACCCGGGGCAGTGAAGGAGGCTGCCGCGCCGCCGCCAGGACCGGTAGCTGCGTGGAAGTCAACGTTATGAGGAACGGTAGAAGAAGGATTGTTAGAGAATTCTACTTCTACTGTATCACCTTCGCGTACGCGAATCATGCGGCCCGGAACATCGCCGTTAAATGTCCAGTAGTGGTACTCGACGCCATCATCCATTTTCATGGTTTTTTCGATGGTTTCCATTTTCACGCGAACTTTGGCAGGGTAGTCGCGGTCGATTGCAGGAGGTACTTCGGGAGCGTGGGTGGTAACCGCATCGATAACGGGCAGTTCGCCTGCCGGAGTTTCGGCGGCAGCTTGTGTAGCGGAGCTTGCAGCTTCAGCGGAAGCGGCAGGGGTTTCAGCAGGGGCTTGAGCAGCTTGTTCGCCACCGCAGGCGGCTAAAGCAAACATGGAAGCGATCATTGCGGCTAATGCTTGGCGTTTCATAATGTTTTCCTTTTGTAAGAAAAGTAGGGAGATTGGTTAAGAACTGGCGTGATTATGCGTTTGCCCCATTACAGGTATATTAATTTAAGTCAAATAATTCATAAAATATGAACTTAAAATGATACTTCTAATACTTTATAACTACTAAAAATTACAATAAATAAGCTGATTTGCTTAAGGGCTTCGGCAAATCAGGCAAAGGCAGGGTAGTTGCCGACTAAAGAATAATGATAGTCATTATCATATATGTATTTGTTTTATATGTGAGTTTGTTTGAACAAATGTTTATTTGTGCGGTAAACCGTGCTACAATCTTTAACATTCATATTCTGTGAATTTTAAACAACCACTTTTACCAAAAGGAGCTCTAAAAATGGGACAGTACAAGAAGCTATGGTACTTGCTGTTTGCCGTTCTGGCGGTATGCTTTACCATTCTTGGCTATATGGGCAGCGAGGTTTATAAAAAAGCCCCGCCTTACCCTGAACAGGTCGTTTCTGCATCAGGCAAGGTTCTGATGACGAAAGACGATATTTTGGCAGGTCAGTCTGCATGGCAAAGTACCGGCGGTATGGAGGTCGGTTCGATTCTGGGTCATGGTGCATATCAGGCTCCGGACTGGACTGCGGACTGGCTGCATCGTGAGTTGGTTGCATGGTTGGATTTGACTGCGCAACAGACTTACGGCAAAAAATTCGATGAAGTTTCCCCTGAGGAACAAGCTGTCTTGAAAACACGCCTGGCTGACGAATACCGTAATCAAAGCCGTGTGAAAGAAGATGGTTCCGTTGTCATCAGCGATACGCGTGTAAAAGCTATCGAAAGCATTCTGCCTTACTACCACGGTGTTTATGGCGACGATCCTAAGCTGCAAACCACTCGTGAACACTTTGCAATGAAAAACAATACATTGCCAAGTCAAGAGGCACGTGAAAAACTGTTCAACTTCTTCTTCTGGACTTCATGGTCTGCTTCGACCAACCGTCCTAATGAAACCTTTACCTATACCAACAACTGGCCGCACGAGCCTTTGATCAACAATGTGCCGACCACTGAAAACTATATGTGGTCATTTACCAGCGTTGTTCTTCTGTTGATGGGCATCGGTTTGTTGATGTGGGGTTATTCTTTCCTGACCAAACACGAAGAAGTAGAAGTTCCGGCTGAAGATCCTATTTCTAAGGTTCAGTTGACTCCTTCGCAAAAAGCATTGGGCAAATATGTATTCCTGACAGTTGCCCTGTTTGTGGTACAAGTATTGTTGGGTGGTCTGACTGCGCACTATACCGTCGAAGGTCAAGGTTTCTATGGTATTGACGAAGCACTGGGCTTCGAAATGTCCGATTGGTTCCCTTATGCCTTGACCCGTACTTGGCACCTTCAATCTGCCATCTTCTGGATTGCAACCGGTTTCCTGACAGCAGATCTGTTTTTGGCTCCGATTGTGAACGGCGGTAAAGATCCCAAGTTCCAACGTGCCGGTGTGAACTTCCTGTACATCGCCCTGTTCATCGTAGTCGGCGGTTCTTACGCAGGTAACTTCTTTGCTTTGACTCACATCATTCCACCTGAGCTGAACTTCTGGTTCGGCCATCAAGGTTACGAATACCTTGATTTGGGCCGTTTCTGGCAACTCCTGTTGATGGTCGGTCTGTTGTTGTGGCTGTTCCTGATGTTGCGTTGCACTATCTCTGCCTTTAAAGAAAAAGGCGTGGATAAAAACCTGTTGGCGATCTTTGTTGCTTCTATGGTTGGTGTTGGTGTGTTCTACGCACCGGGCCTGTTCTATGGTGAGAAATCTCCGATTGCTGTAATGGAATACTGGCGCTGGTGGGTGGTTCACCTGTGGGTGGAAGGTTTCTTCGAAGTGTTCGCTACCGCTGCCTTCGCATTTATCTTCTACAACATGGGCTTTGTCCGCCGTAGTACCGCTACTGCTTCTACCCTGGCTGCAGGTGCTATCTTCATGCTGGGCGGTATCCCGGGTACGTTGCACCACTTGTATTTCTCCGGCTCTACTTCTGCTTCTATGGCAATCGGNGCCTGCTTCTCCGCTTTGGAGGTAGTACCGCTGGTATTGCTGGGCCGTGAAGCATACGAACACTGGTCTTACCAACACTTGTCCGATTGGGCGAAACGTTTGCGTTGGCCGCTGATGTGCTTCGTAGCAGTCGCCTTCTGGAACATGATTGGTGCCGGTGTATTCGGTTTCCTGATTAACCCGCCGATTTCCCTGTTCTATATCCAAGGTTTGAATACTTCTGCTGTTCATGCGCACGCTGCCTTGTTCGGTGTGTACGGTTTCTTGGCTCTGGGCTTCGTATTGCTGGTTGCCCGTTATTTGAAACCGAACGTGCAGTTTGACGACAAGCTGATGACTTGGGGCTTCTGGTTGCTCAATGGCGGTTTGGTCGGCATGATTGTTATCAGCCTGCTGCCTGTCGGTGCTATTCAAGCATATGCCTCTATTACTCACGGTTTGTGGTATGCCCGCAGCGAAGAATTCCTGCAAATGGAAATCCTCGACACCCTGCGCTGGGTTCGTACGGCAGCTGACTTGATCTTTATCGGCGGTGCAATCTGTGTCGCCATCCAAGCCACTAAAATCGTATTCAGCCGAGACAAATAAGTTTTAGCCTGAAAATTGAAACCGCACCTGCCATCAGGTGCGGTTTTTTTACAGGGAAATGCCGTCTGAAGGCTTCAGACGGCATTTGTCCGTTTGCGGGTTTATTCCGAAATATCGGCAACACCGCTTTCGGGGAAGATAGGCAAATTCGGCGGTGGGAGCAGAGTATCCAAAGTCAGGGCGGACGCATCGAGTGGGGGGTAGCCTTCAAACGCGACCGAATAACCGCCGTTTCCGTTCATACGGATTCGGGCGTGCGCACCCAGCGGGAAAGTAATTTTGTCGGCAATATGTCCGAATGGGAAACCTCTCAGCACAGGAATTTTTGCCGTACGCGAAATATGGTTGACCACGGTAGAAAAATCATAAGACGAATCGTATACATCGCGGATATTGCCCATACGGAAATCGCCGAACACGATGGCGCGTTGTTTGCCCAAAATACCCGAAAGATACAGCGTATTGAGCATACGTTCGATGCGGTAGGGCTGTTCGCCGACATCTTCGAGAAACAAAATGCCGCCGTCGATGTCGGGCATATAAGGCGTACCGGCGAGCGATGCGAGGACGCTTAAGTTGCCTCCCCACAATATGCCTTCGGTTTCGACATTGGCGCGTTGGATATTCGGAATATCAACAGTCAGGCTGCGTTGGGTTACCCCCTTGATAAAGGCATCCATTGTAAACACGCTGGGGGAGGGTTTGCCGAATTCGCTGTATGCCATCGGACCGGCAAAACTCATCATATTGCCTTTTGCCAACAATGCCAGTTGGACGGCGCAAACATCGCTGAAGCCGAAAAACAGCGTACCGCGTTCGCGCATTCTTGCGCCGAGCGAGGCAAAATCGATATGCGGCAGAATCCGCGCCGCACCGTAACCGCCGCGCAAACCCATCAGCACTTTAGGTGTGGCGACGCGGCCCGAAGCGACATCTTGGAAATCGGCGGCACGTTGCGCGTCCGTACCGGCAAACCGTTGGAAGCGGCGGCTGCCCGCTTGTTGGTTGGTTACGGTAAAACCGGCATTGTAAAGGCGGGTCAATGCAGTATTGACGCGGTTGATGTCTTCGGCAAAGCCTGAGGAGGCGACAATACGCAGAAGATTGTCGGCAGAATTAGAATGGCGTGGTGGTTCGGGGTACACGGTTCGGGCTTTCGCAACAGGGTGAGAGGGCGCGGATGGGGCATTGTTTGAAGCAGGCGCAGTACCGCAAGCCTGAAGCAGTCCCGCGCCTGCGGCGGCGGTGCAGGTTTTCAGGAAACGGCGGCGGGAGGTCGGTTCGGTCATAATTTCCCTTTCATACGGTTTCAGACGGCATTGGCGGGCTTAAAGCAGCTTTTTAAGCTGTTCCGTCCAATCTTGCGGCAGGGTCATACCGTGTTTTCGGACGGGGTTTGCCCAAATCGGCGCAGGGAAAGTCGCATCGTTTTCAAAGCGGGCGATAATATGCCAATGCAGGTGCGGCACGACATTGCCTAAGCTGGCGAGGTTGATTTTTGCCGGCCGGAACACTTGGCGCATAGCGGCTTCGACTTTGTACACCATTTCCATCAATTCGCCGCGTTCGGCTGCCGAAAGGTCGGTCATTTCGGCGATGTGTTCATGCCAGATAACACGGCAGAATGCAGGCGAACCGCTGTCGTTATGGACGGCGATGACGCGCAGCTTGGGGGTTTGCAGCAAAATATCTTCATCTTGTGCCGTGCAGATGGGGCAGGGTTGGGCGGTCATTTTTCCTTATTCCTGAAAGTGTTTAAAAAACGGTAGGGCAATTTCTGATATAGTGGATTAACAAAAATCAGGACAAGGCGACGAAGCCGCAGACAGTACAAATAGTACGGAACCGATTCACTTGGTGCTTCAGCACCTTAGAGAATCGTTCTCTTTGAGCTAAGGAGGGGCAACGCCGTACTGGTTTAAAGTTAATCCACTATAGTTTAATTTGTCTGTCCGCATTGCCGCTAATTGTACCACTTCATCGTGTTTCCTTTTCGGTTGAAACCCCGCCACTCGGACATCTGTCCTTCGGGGCGGCAGGATCAGACTTTATTTGGGAGGGGTGTAACCCCTTCCAAATCAGGACGACACATAGGGCGGTGCTTTATGTGTCGTCCTGTGTGTTGAAACATATCGGACGCGTTTGAACAGTGATGCGGCAAACTGTTTTAGCGGCAGGCAAGAGATGCCGTCTGATGCCGTCTGATGCCGTCTGAAGTCCATTGTCCGTCATTCCCACACAGGCAGTTGCTACGGTTGCTGAAGCCCCTTAGCCGTCGCGCAGGCGGTTGCTACGGTTACTAAATTCCCGTCATTCCCGCAGCTTTTCGTCATTCCCGCGAAAGCGGGAACCTAGAACTTTTAAATTTTCAGACAGCTTTTGAATATTGCCGTTGCTCGACGTTCTGGATTCCCGCCTACGCGGGAATGACGGCAGAGCAGTTTCAGTTGTTTCTAAATAAATTTTTGCAGCGTTGGGTTTTTAGATTCCCGCTTTCGCGGGAATGACGGTGGAGGACGATGCCGTCTGAAGCCCGACAAAGCCCCCAATGCCGTCTGAAACCTCGTCATTCCTCTGCTGTCCGCAACTTTTCGTCATTCCCGTGAAAACGGGAATCTAGAACTTCAAACTTTCAGATAATCTTTGAATATTGCCGTTGCTCGACGGTCTGGATTCCCGCCTGCGCGGGAATGACGGCAGAGCGGTTTCTGTTGCTCCCGATAAATGCCGCAATCTCAAATCCCGTTATTCCCTCAAAAACAGAAAACCAAAATCAGAAACCTAAAATCCCGTCATTCCCGCGCAGGCAGGAATCTAGGTCTGTCGGCACGGAAACTTATCGGGTAAAACGGTTTCTTTAGATTTTATGTTCTAGATTCCCGCTTTTGCGGGAATGACGGGGAGGGCGGATGCCGTTTGAAACTCCGTCATTTCCGCAACTTTTCGTCATTCCCGTGAAAGCGGGAATCTAGAACTTTTAAATTTTCAGACGGCTTTTGAATATTGCCGTTGCCCGACGTTCTGGATTCCCGCCTGCGCGGGAATGACGGTGGAGGACGATGCCGTCTGAAGCCCGTTGGCGGTTTCAGACGGCATTTTCTTGCCGGAGCGGTAATCAGGAAAACTGCGCCGCGCCACGGTTTGCCAAATCGTCGGCGCGTTCGTTTTCGGCGTGTCCCGCGTGTCCTTTAACCCAAGTCCAGCTGACTTGATGCTGCCCGACCAGAGCGTCGAGTTCTTTCCACAAGTCGTCGTTTTTGACGGGCTGTTTGGCGGCGGTTTTCCAGCCGTTGCGCTTCCAACCGTGTATCCAGTTTTCCATGCCGTTTTTGACGTATTGCGAGTCGGTGCAGATGATGACGGTGCAGCGGCGTTTGAGCGATTTCAGTCCTTCGATGACGGCGGTCAGTTCCATCCGGTTGTTGGTGGTTTGCGCTTCGCCGCCGAAAAGTTCTTTTTCGTGGCTGCCGTAGCGCATTAATACGCCCCAGCCGCCCGCGCCGGGATTGCCTTTGCACGCGCCGTCGGTGTAGAGGTAAACAGGTGTGTCCATATCGTGCCTTTGTGTGGTGTCCGGCGTGATTATAAGCGGTTTGCACGCCGTGCCGTCTGAAAGATTGCGGCGGATTGAAATAGGCATATAATGTGCAACTTTATTTTTGAATATGAAGGAGTGGATAGTGGGTCAAAGTGGCGAGTTGTTTTGTTTCGGACAGATGCCTGTATGGAAAGTGGAAAACCTGCCGGAAGTTTTGTTGTCGGGCTATTCGTCTGAGGAAGGGGAGTGGGTCTGCCTGAATGTGTTGCAGGGCGATGTCGAAGTCCGTGCACCGGACGGGTCGGCGGAGGTTTGGTCGGCGGAAAGCGGCGATTGCGTGTTTGCGCCGCAGCAGGTGTTTTCTGTCAAACCGAAAACGGACGATGCCGAAATCCGTTTGTCGCTGTATTGCGCGGCGGCAGACTATTTTCACAAAAAATACGGCATGAGTGCCACGCATTCTGCAGTGGCGTCGGCTCAGGATACCGTACCGGCGGGCAGGGCGTTGGATATGGGCTGCGGACAGGGGCGCAACGCACTGTTTCTCGGTTTGAAGGGATTTGAAGTTACTGCAGTCGATCACAATCCGGCCGCCTTGGCAAACGTGGCGGAGCTGGCAGAGGCGGAGGGTTTGAACGTCCGCACGCTGGAATATGATTTGAACGCCGCCGCTTTACAAGGCGAATTTGATTATATTGTGGCAACAGTGGTGCTGATGTTCCTGATGCCGCAGCGCGTGCCCGACGTGATTGCCGATATGCAGGCGCATACGGCGGCGGGAGGGTACAATTTGATTGTATCGGCAATGGATACGGCGGATTTCCCTTGTCCGATGCCGTTCCCTTTTAAATTTAAAGAGGGCGAGCTGAAGGATTATTATCGGGATTGGGAGCTGGTCGAATATAAAGAAGAATTGGGCGCGATGCACGCCAAAGACGAAAACGGCAATCCGATACGGTTTAAATTTGTAACCATGCTGGCGAAAAAGCCTGAATAATCCTCAAAAATGCCGTCTGAACATTTTGTTTCAGACGGCATTCTTACGGTTAGTCCCGATACGCCCAATGATTGACCGGCCCGTGTCCCGCGCCGATTTCCAAAGGGTTTGAGATTGCCGCCGTGATGTAGGCCTTGGCAGTCTGTACGGCTTCGCAAACATCCGAGCCTTTTGCCAATTCGGCGGTAATGCAGGCGGAAAACGTGCAGCCCGTGCCGTGCGTGTGGGCGGTCGGAAAGCGCGGGCTGTCGAATTCCAGCGTTTCATTTTGCGTAAACAGCCAATCCGTGCAGCGTCCGCTTGTGCTGCCGTTCAAATGTCCGCCTTTGATAACGACATTTTTGACACCGTAATCAAGCAGGATTTTTGCCGCACGTTCCGCATCTTTACGGCTTTCGATATGCACGCCGGTCAGGGCTTCCGCTTCGGGCAGGTTGGGGGTCAATACATCCGTACCGGGAAGCAGCAGGCGCGTCAGTGCCGCAACGGCGGAATCCTGCAACAGCGGCGCACCGCCTTTGGCAATCATCACAGGGTCGAGTACGCGCCTGCCGAAGCGGAAGTGTTTCAGCTTGTCGGCAACGCATTCGATGATTTCCGCCGTGCCGAGCATACCGATTTTGTAGGCGCGGATGTCAAAGTCTTCCCTGATTGCTTGGATTTGTGCGGTGATGGTTTCGGTCGGGACGAGATGAACCGCCGACACGCCCAAGGTATTTTGCGCGGTAACGGCGGTGATGACACACGTTCCGAACACGCCGCGCATCTGAAACGTTTTCAAATCCGCCTGAATGCCCGCACCGCCGCCCGAATCCGAACCGGCGATGGTAAGCGTTTGCACAAAAGAGCTTTTCATTTGTTCCTCCTTAATATTGCGTCCGATAAAAAGGGCTTCTGCCTGTAAAAAAACAATGCCATCCTCCGCCGAGCACAACACAGCGGCGAACAGAACAACGCACCCAACAGCATCTCCGTCAGCGATGTCGTCCTATACCCCGCCAAACGCCAGGCATCCGTCAAAGACCTGTCTCTGAGGTCGTACAAAGACCACGGCAAAAGCTACGATGCCGTGTACCACCGCGAACACGCTCCTGGTTTCCGCTGGCTGCACGAAAGCTTCGGCACCAACTGGCGCATGATGGAAATGCAGGCGGTCATCGG